>SCRK01000211.1 GCA_004298075.1 bacterium
CGTCGGATAACAGGTCAGCGGTTCCCATAGAACCGACTGCTTCCATATAATGCAAGTCACGGCCTTCAATCAAGGAGGCGATCGCCTCATGGGCTATGGAGAGGGTAGAGGAGGATTGTGTTATAACCGGCGAATTTACTGTTCCTAAAACATCCGCTTCTGGTCCTGCAACTACACCTTTACTCTGAAGGACTCTGGCGAAGTCAGAACCTGAAGAACTAGGGCTGTTTAGCAAAAAGGAGCCTAATAACTCGCCGCCGCTGAAATAACTCCTGATAACCTGGCCTGTAGGTGTGTAGTGTGTTTCCTTAATATTGTATTCCCCTTGGGCAAAGGATTTCTTATAGGCGTTAAAGTAGGTACTCTTATCCCATGATTGCGTAGAGGTAAGATTAGTCAAGTCCTGTTTGTCTATGAGGGACGGGTATGTACCTGCTTTGCCTGCAAATCTTAACTTAAACCATCTAGAAAGGACTAATGAGTAGAAAACCTGCCTTAAGGCAGCATAATTCTTGGAAGTGTTTACTTCTTTGGTTAATTTAGGTATGATAAGTTCTCTGATAAGTTGCGTGGAGTATTCATTTAGCGCCTTGGAACGCTGATCCTTAAAAGAATAATCTACCGTATTTAGGTGGCTATTTGAGGATTTGATGTAATCAGCCTCCAGCATAACCTTTAAGGTCGCTTTATAAATATAGGCCGATCCTTCTGCTTCCCTTACAATGACTTCATTGGGGACTATCCAGGGCCGGGTTACAGTAGGGATGGTAACCGCGTCAGTGCCGTAGAGCTCTTCTGCCTTTTTGTAAAGTTTATCCCAGTACTCCTTACCTTCTATAGTCTGCGGTGAAGTAAAGGCCGCGGTGTCTTTCTTGAGCTGGAGGTCTGTCTCAAGCATGATCTTGCCGACATCGGTCTTGGTGAGGACATCCTCTATGATCTGATCGGGGGAATCCGGCCTTAAGTTGACCCAGAAGGTATTATCAGGCAGGGTGACGCCTATAAGAAAATATTTTAAGAGTTCCTGAGTTGATTTGTTCAGCTTTGCCTGGCTTAAGTTCTTTTCGCTACCTTTATCCAATAAGACCTTGAAATTGTTGTTATTCAGGTCATAAGAAAAATATCGCAAGTGCACAGGCCTGAAGCTGCCCAGGGTTAAATTATTATTAAACCGCGATAAATGGCCCGCTAAATTAAGTTCTACTGTTGCCGCCTGCACAAATCCGGTCTGCTGAAATATGAAACTAAGGCAGATGATTAAAGAGATGATCCTACGAGCCATTTTGTTCCCCCTCTCTTTGTTTTACTGTATATTCTTTTTTAAAGGTTTTATTTAGCATCAAAAAAAAGAAATCCGGACCGACCCTTTTTAAAGTCAATCCGGATAAATTTACTGTGGCAGGCCTTAAGTTACCTCCATAACTTAAGGCATACGGATGTTTTACCTAATTTGTAAAAAATATACCATATTTTAAGAGTTTGTCAAGTAAAAAAGTACTTTTTTAAAGTACTAAAGATAGCCTTTCTTCTCCCAGAAGGTTGTCTATCTCTTCGATTAATTTTTCCGACGGGGATACATAGAGATTCTGGCCTACCACCAGCTGGACCCGGGATTTGGCCGGCGTATCCAAATGCAGGTATATGGGGATATTCCCGCGGTATTCGGCCAGCAAGCTCTTAAGGGACTCAAAAGTGTTCTCTCTTATTGTAGAGAGATTAATGTTCATCGCAGTAATGAGTTTATAGATTTCTTCAAAAGGAAAAAGATCCTCTACGATTATTTTCGGCGTATCTTCTTTTAGGTTAAGGGTGCCGCGGATATGCACTACGGTGTTAGGCTGGATATAGCGGCTGATTTTCTGATAGGCGCGGGGGAAAACCAGGGCTTCTACTACTCCGTCTAAGTCCTCTAGTTTTAATATTGCCATTTTTTCCTGTTTGGCCCGGGTGAGGGTTTGTTTGATCTTGGCGATCAGGCCCACGATCTTGATCGTGTCCTGGTCTTGATGTTCATGAAGGTTTGAGGTAGAACAGGAAACAAAGCGCTTAAGCTGTTTTGCGTAACGGGCTAATGGGTGGCCGCTGACGTAGAAACCAAGCATATCCTTTTCAAAGGAGAGCAATTGCGGTTCAGGCCACTCTTTTACGTCAGGCAGGTTGTTGGTATTGTCCTTGAAGCCGTTGACCTCT
>SCRK01000212.1 GCA_004298075.1 bacterium
CCCTCAAGATCCATTTTATTGGCCGCGACTATCTGCGGCTTCTTATAAATCTCCGGGCTGTAAGCTTTAAGTTCAAGATTTATCTTTTTATAATCCTCCAGCGGGTCCCTGCCCTCAAAACCCGCCATATCGATTATGTGGATCAAGATCCTGGTGCGCTCGATATGCTTCAGGAATTTATCCCCCAGGCCCCGGCCCTCTGAAGCGCCTTCGATCAATCCCGGGATATCGGCTACTACAAATTTCTTATCCGCCTTATGCACCATCCCTAAAACCGGGGACTTTGTGGTAAACGGATAAGCAGCGACTTTCGGATGCGCGTTAGAGATCGCCGAGATCAAAGTAGATTTTCCGGCATTAGGAAATCCCACTACCCCCACTTCGGCAAGCAGTTTCAGGTCAAGAAAAATATCCTTTACCTCGCCGGCTTGAGGCTGCGTCGGCTCCTCCATGCGGTGGCGGCTTCCTAAACCGCCCTTACCCCCTTTAGCAACGATAACCTGCTCATCCTCTTTGTCAAGATCGCGCAAAATACATCCTGATGCCAGGTCTTTTACGATCGTGCCGATCGGAACGCGCACAACAACGCTGGAAGCATCCTTGCCTCTTTTATGTTTACTGCCGCCCATCCCGCCGTTTTCCCCGCGGAAATGCCGGTGGTGCTGAAAATCAAGCAGGGTAAAAAGGTTGCGGTCGGTTTTGATGATAATATCGGCCCCATTCCCTCCGTCACCGCCGTCAGGGATGCCCTTACGCTGGTAACGGTCGCGGTAAAAACTGTTGCAGCCCTTGCCGCCGTTACCCGCAGCTACATTAATTTTGGCGCTGTCAATGAACACTTTTTATGAGCCTAAATCTATCGATTTGATCTTCAGCTCGGTGAGCTGAGCGCGATGGCCTTTTTCCCAATGCGAACTCTTCCTGCGGCGGTATTTATATGCCGTGGTCTTTTCACCTTTAGTCTGGCCTAAAACCGTTGCCTCAACCTTGGCCCCTTTGACATAAGGCTGGCCGATCTCCACCTTTTTGTCTTTTGAAACCAAAAGCACCTTATCCAAAATGATCAATTTGCCCTTATCAACAACCTGCTTATCCACCTGGATAATATCATCTTTTTCCACATTATATTGTTTTGCTCCAACTTCAACTATAGCATACATTTGTCATCCTCCTTAAAAGTGAATAAAATAGCCAAACTTGAATTTAATATTATATACCCGCTGAATTTAGGGGTCAAGCGATTTTGATGTCTTCTAAGTGCGCGGTAGGGTTGGAGATCAGGTTGATCTTTATCCGGTATTTGCGCTCAATCGCAGCCAGGGCCTCCTTATCTTTTAGAATTTCATCGATCACAGGCGGAGCAAGGGTAACACTCGCCTGTTTTAAGGATTTGCCCTTAAGATAGCGCTTAAGTTCTTTTAAGGCATAAATTCCCAGGGTTTGGGGTGAGCGTACCTTACCTCTTCCTTTGCAATAAGGGCAGGGATGGAAAGAGAGCATCTGCACGGTCTTGTGTATGCGTTCGCGGGTCATCTCCAATATCCCGAACTTGGAGATCCCCTCTATATCGTACTTGGCGCGGTCGCCGGAGAGGGCTTTTTTGAAAATATTGAGTAATTCCCGGCGGTGGCCTTCGCGCTCCATATCAATAAAATCGATCACGATTATGCCGCCTAAGTCCCGCAGGACCAGCTGGCGGGCGATCTCAACCGCGGCTTCGGCATTGACTTTAAAAGCCATATCCTCCTGGTTGACCTTCTTCTTGAAACCGCCGCTATTTACGTCAATGACCACCAATCCCTCGGTCGGCTCGATGATCAGGTAGGCTTTGGATTTCATATAAACATGGCTTTCAAAGATGTGGTTGATCTGTTTCTCCACGTCTTTGGCGCCGAAAAGGTCATCCCCCCGGTAAAGCTCCACCCTTCTGGATAGATAACTTAAGAAGGTGCGCATAAAATGCTGGATCCGGTAAAATTCCGGCTTGGAATCAACGATGAGCTTGGTTACATCTTCGGTAAAGGAATCGCGGATCGCCCGCAGGGTCAGGTCATACTCTTCATAAACCGGAGCAGGGGCTTTTTTCCCCTGGGC
Organism: bacterium; assembly: GCA_004298075.1. Taxonomy (GTDB): domain Bacteria; phylum Omnitrophota; class Gorgyraeia; order Gygaellales; family Profunditerraquicolaceae; genus UBA6249. The sequence goes on from SCRK01000212.1 coordinate 2,095, forward strand.
ATCCTTCTCCACCCGCTTCCATAATTTATAAAGGAACTGCGCGTCGCGCATCAGCTCCTGCTTGGAACGGCCGCTGGCCGCGGTGCGCACGATAAAACCCACCGGTTCGGGGAATTTAAGCTCCTTGAATATCTCGCGCAGCCTTCTTCTCTCAGCCTCATCCTCGATGCGCCGGGAAATACCTCCCTGTTTATCAAGCGGCATGATCACCAGGTACCTGCCGGCTAGGCCGATCTCGGTGGATAGCCTGGGCCCTTTGGTGCCGAAGGATTCCTTGACCACCTGGACCAAAACCTCCTGCCCTTTTTTTACCTCTTTGATCGGGGTCTGCTGCGGCGATTCTAAAGACTCATAGGCGGATTCGATCTCGGATAAATACAGGAAACCGTTTTTAGGAAGGCCGATGTCCACGAATGCCGCGCCTATTGACGGCAGCACGGCCTCGATCCTCCCTTTGTAGATATTCCCGACGATGGTGCGGTCCTGCGGCCGCTCGATATGAAACTCAAGGAGCAGGCCGTTATCAACTATGGCAACCCGTTTTTCCTGGGCTTCGGCATTAATTAAAATTTCCTTGGACATCTTTTACTTCAATCCCTTCTGGAAGTTGTTTTTGCAGCCTGTTTTTAAAATCAGCCGGCTCAACCGGGAACTTTAAGACTATGGAGGCTTCTTCATGCTCGCTTTCTACGCCCAGTTTTAAGGCCCTCTTCAGGCTTAACTTAGGGTGCGGGCTGAAACCTTCCGACATCTTTAACGGCAGCTCGGCGCGGCGCATCGCGCGCGTGAACAGGCGCATAAGGTCTAAATGCGAAATATAACGCATAAGGCCTTTTTTGGAAAAAATAAAGTTTACTCTATACACTTTTGCCCCTATTCCTTATCGCAATTCTCGGTGATGATCAAACCGCCGGTGGATACGGTATAGGTATTCCTTCCGGTAAGCTTGCAATTTACGGGCTCAGCCTTACAATTGTAACCTTTCGGGTCAAGGCGCTGGCAATCATACTCATAGCCCTTTATCGGCGAATCCGCTATGTAGTTCCTCTCCAGGTAGGCCGGATCGGATTTGGTAAGCTGCTTGATCTGTGAAGGATAATCACCTTTGTTACTCTTGGCAAAGTTCTCAAGGGCTGTTGAGAGAAGCTTCAGGTTACCCTGGGCGATGAGCTGGTTCTGCTCAATGTTAAAAATGATCAGCCTGTGCAAGCCCAAGCGCAATAAAAGGGCGCTTAGCGCTATAACGATCATAATGGTTACAAAACTCCTGGCTTTCTGGTTTTTTCTCATATTTTATTTAATGATTTTAGCACAAATAAAGGTTTTAGCAATTACTTTCTAGCCCCGCTTCACCTTATCCAACTGGTCCTTAATGCTTAAAAGCAAAGTGGCGCTGTCAAAGGGTTTGATAATATACCCGTCTGCCCCGGCCTCCTTGGCTAATTTTACGTCTTCTATGCGGTCTTTGGCTGTAAGCATAATTATCGGGATACCGGCGGTAGAGGGAGACCTTTTGAGCTCCCGGCATACTTTGAAACCATCGATCTTGGGTATTAAAATATCCAAAAGTATCAGATCCGGATCCTCCCGGGCAGAGGCGCTAAGCCCTTCTTCTCCGTCGCAGGCGCTAACCACCTGGTAATCATTGGCCTCAAGCCTGATCTTTACGAAATCCACCAGATCTTTCTCGTCGTCGATGATCATGATCTTTTTATTTTTCACAATGCACCTCCTTAATCGAAAATCAGGGACTTTTTTCAATAAGCTGGCTGACTTTAGCCAAAAGAATATCCGGTTCAAAAGGTTTGGTTATATAGGCATCGGCTCCGGCCTCCTTGCCTGCCCTTATGTCGGATTCCTGGGCCCGGGCTGTAAAGATCACTATGGGTATCTGTTTATATTTTTCGTCGGATTTCAGGGCCCGGCATACCTGATAGCCGTCCAGCCTGGGAAGCATAAGGTCAAGGATGATCAGGTCCGGCGCCTCGGAGCGCGCCTTATCCAGCCCCTCCTGGCCGTCGGAAGCGCTGATAACCTGATAATTATTTACCTCCAGCCTTATGGAGAGCATCTCCACAAGCCCTGATTCATCATCAACAACCAGTATTTTCTTCTTATCCATGGTTTAAGCCGGTTGATTCCTGGGCAGGGTAAAAATAAACTTTGAGCCTTTGCCGGGTTGGCTCTCAATCCAGATCCTGCCATTATGCAGCTCTATCAGGCCTTTGGCAATAGAGAGCCCTAAGCCCGTGCCCTTTTCGCCGTTTCCGGCAACCCGGCCGAATTGCATGAACTTCCTGAAAACCTTAGGCAGGTCTTCGGCGGAAATACCGATACCTGTGTCGCTGACCGTAAACTCGATCTCGTTTCCCTCATCAACCAGCGAGATACCGATATACCCTTTTTCGGTAAATTTAAGGGAGTTGCCGATCAGGTTGGTAAAGACCTGGATTATCCTGTCCTCATCAATGTAAAGATTCAGTTCCCCCTCCTGCGGTAAACTTACCTTTATCTCCAGGCCTTTTTCGCGCGCCCTGGCTTCAAACAAGGAAACCACATTCTTTATCAAAACCCGCAGGTCAACGGATTTCTTTTTCAGTTCAACCTTGCCGGATTCGATCTTGGAGATATCCAGAAGGCTGTTAATGATCCTGGCTAACCGGTCGATATTGTCCTTGGAGGTGGTGAGGATCTTATTCTGGGTAGGATTGATCTCGCCGATCACTCCATCCAGGACCAGGCTGACCCCCTCTTTGATGATGGAAAGCGGGGTGCGCAGCTCATGGGAAACCACGGAAACGAATTCGGTTTTCAGGGTATCAAGCTTAAGCAGCTCCCTGTTCTTGTTTTCCAGTTCCTCCAGCATCCTCTTGCGTTCGGTTATATCCTCCCTGACCGCGATAAAACTAGTGATCTCTCCTTTCAAATTCCTGACCGCCGAAATATGGGAACTCTCCCAGTAAAAAGTTCCGTCCTTTTTCTTATTATGGAATTCCCCGTGCCAGGTCTTACCTGAACGTATAGTTTCCCAAAGCTCTTTATAGAACGCGGGGCCCTGATGGCCGGATTTCAGGATACGCGGGTTTTGGCCGATAACCTCTTGCGCGGAGTATCCGGTCATCTCCTCAAATTTAGGGTTAACATAAGTTATGATCCCGTTCTCATCGGTAATAGTCGCAGCTGCCGGGCTTTGTTCAACCGCGCGGTTTAAGGCAACCAGCCTGTTCTCCCTCTTTTTATGCTCATTGACGTCAAATATCCCGCCATCCAGGAAAAGCAGTTTACCCTCCTCATCAAAAAGCCCCTGCCCTTTTTCATAAACCCATTTTACGGAATTATCGGAGGATACAATGCGGTACTCCAGGGTATAGGGAATTTTACTGTCCACGGCTTTGCTGATTGTCTCATTCACCATCTGGAGATCCTCTGGGTAGATAATGCTTACATAGCTCCTGTTTTTATTCCCGATAAAATCCTCGGCAGGGTACCCGCAGATATCTTTGATCTCTCTACTGATAAAATCCATGGTCCGGTTCCCGTCACCGGCGGCCCGATATATCGCCCCGGGCACATTATTAACCATGGTGTGGAACCTTTCCTCGCTCTTCTGCAAATTTCCGGTCATATCGTCAAATGCCCTGGATAACAGGCCGATCTCATCCCTGGCATTGGTCGCGACCTTATATTCTAAATTACCCGCGCCGATTATCTCCATACCTTTCTGCAGCCTGTGAATTGGCCCTACGATGACCCTGGCAAGATACATACTTAATAAATAGGCAAAGAGCGGCACAGTGGACAATATGATCAGGAAAAGAATATAGAGCTTGGTTAAAGGCGCGAAAGCCTCTTTTTCGTCGATCTGGGCCATGAGATACCATTGCATTTCGGGTATATACATGTGGCTGCCCAATACTTTTACTCCCCGGTAATCCGGAAAAATAGTCACCTGCCTGTCAAGCAGGCGGTTCTTGAAACCGAGAGTATCTACCTTCTGTTTTAAAAAAGTGTCTTTTAAGAATTTTGAGGGGGTGATCATATAACCGTATTTGTTTACGATGTAGACTTCACCGGTTTTACTGGCGCCGGCTGATTCCGCCAGTATTTTATCTATGCCGATCATTTTGACACGGGCAACCAGTACCCCGATAAATTCATCCGTGCTGCTGTCCAAAAAAGGCGCTGAAACGGCGATAAGGCGTTCTTTCAGCTGTTCGGAATAATAGGCATCTTTAATAAAAACGTTTTTTCTCGCGTTCAGGAAATACGCATCTTTAGATTTATCTAACCCGATACTGCCTTCATCGGAGGAAGCCACTACCCTCCCGGAAGCATCTAAAAGCAGGAATTCATATATTTCGGGATTCTCCGCTTTGGTCCTCTTTAATCTTTTCATGGCCGTATCAAAAGTTTCCTTGCCGGCCTGGGGACTTTTCCTGAGCGCCTGTAAAAGATCCTCTAAAACCACGCTTTTGGAAAATTGCACTGTATAAATTTTTAGCATCTCCAGATATGTTGCGACATTCCGGCTGCTTTGCTGCGCGGTTATCTCCAATTGCGCGTAGATCGCGTTCTGAAGATTATCTCTGGCGATCAGATAAAAAACCGAGGAAACGATAACGGTAAGGAGGATAATGAGGGTTAAAAAAGAGAGGGATATCCTATTGGCTATTTTCATAGGTTTTCTACAAATTAACGGGCTGGTTTTATTCTACATTAATAAAACCGCAATGCAAGTAATTTTACGCAAGCGCCGCGGTCACATAGAGATACCGGAGAATTCTTCTTCCGGAGTTCTTCACATTGTGAACGGTTTCCGGCGGGATATATACGAAGGTATTTTGGGGGGCTTTGATCTTTTTATTTTTTCCGTGGCAAATAACCGCGCTGCCTTTTAAAATAATGATCACCTCTTCCTTATTCTCGGTCTTATGCTCACCGACCGACTCCCGCGGCCCTAAGTTAACCAGGCCCGAACGCAGGCCTTTTATCTTGGAGGGATCCCCTAACAGGCGCGTAAATCTTTGTCTTGACTTAAGTTTGGATGAAAATGCTTTAATTTTTTTCATGGTATTTATAAAGTCTTCCCGCGGATCTTCAGGCCTTTCTTGCGCAGCTGCTCTGTTTTTTCCTTTGAGCAAGCCATGCACAAGAACATGGGCTTGGAATTCCTCTTATCGTAATTAGGCGCGCGGGCCAGCCTCCAAAGGCTGGTCTCTTTACCGCACTTATCGCACTTGCCCTTGTCTTTAAAATGCCACACCTCCACCGCGTAACTGGTAAAAATGAATTTATCCACCCAGAAAAATATTGCCCCTCCGATCAGATTAGCCAGGACCGTTGACCAGATACCCGCGCCCATATTACGCACCACAAACCACAATATCGGCGTGCTTAACTGCCATCTGAATAAATACAAAAGAAAACGTTTCATCTATCTTCTCCCGGATTAAAATTAATTTTATAAAATGTTGTCGCAATTATAACACAAATAAGGAAATGGGGTCAGAATTATTTTTTATATAAAAAATAATTCTGACCCCATTTCCTATCCGGTGCTCTGATGATGTTCTATGTGCAAATGCGGATGGACATGAACCTTATCCTTATGCCTGTGGCTATGGATATGCACGAGGTTATTGGCGCTAAGCAATGCCGTATCATTCAGGATCCCTTCCGCCGGGCCAAACTTAACGATATTCTTATCCATGCCGAAAACATAAACCACATCAGACATCTCTTCAACGATATGCAGGTCATGCGTGGAGGTAATGATCGTCGAGCCTGCCGCATTTTCATCGATAAGCAGATCGATTATATGCCTGGTGGTCAACGGGTCAAGCCCGGCAGTAGGCTCATCCAAAATAAGGACATCCGGGTTAATGATCAGGGTTGAGGCGATG
>SCRK01000213.1 GCA_004298075.1 bacterium
TATACCGCAGCTGCCAGGCCCATACAAACCGGAGAAATATTGGTGGTTACCTTGATTAACGCCAGAGGGGAGCTCTGGATGTGCGGATTTAACAGCCAAAAGGGGAGTCTGGAATGGAGCGCTTATATCGGGACATCTTCCTTCCTTTCCCCGGTTTGTCAGATCCATAGCTTTATAAACGGCAAAGTAATTATCGGCACTAACCACGGAGTCCTGGCCTGTCTGAATTACCTTACGGGAGAAATTATTTGGCTGCGTAAATATGCCCCTAAACATTACGGATTATGCGATTACTGGTTTAAGGGCTATCATAAGGATAAATTGTTTAATACAGGTTCTATTGAATACGACACGCAATTTCTGGATTCCGCAGGCAACCAGGCCGTATATTACAAACCCCGCGAATCAGATCATTTTTACATTCTTGATCCGGAAACAGGCAGGTCAAAAGAAGAGGTGTTGATTGATCCGGATAAATTCTTCTTATTAGGGGCGCAAAACAATAAAGCTGTTTTCTTAAAGAAGAAAAGTGCCAAAGGAAATAATATGGAATTAAAGGTTGCCGAATTAAATTCCGGCAAGCAGCTGTTTGATAAATTGATCCCCGCGGGGGTATTGCAAGGGGTAATAAAAATAGATGAAAATAATATAGCATTTAAGATCGGCGATCGGGTGCATTTCTTGACGGCGAACGCGGACAGGATAAATCACAGCTCGGTGCAGGCAAAAGCATCCGGGTGGCTGTTAAGCTTTAAAGATGGATTCATGATTATAAAAGATGGCCCGGCAATATCCTGTCTTGACCTGTTTAAGCGGGAATACCGGACCAATAAGAATAATCGCGAAATAGCCGAATATTTCAAGCGAAGTCAGGGCATAAAGGATCTTCTGCGGTCTATGCTTGAATCGGGAAAGGAAGACACCAATTCCGTTGAGCTGAGAGAGAGCTTATTGGCGCAGATGCGGGAATTTAGAATTCCTTTGGCCGAGCTCTTTCCGCTGATCACAAAGAACTTACAAAAGACCGCCTGCCCTGAATGGAAGGGATTCTTCGCGGGTTTAACAAATTTGTATGGCAAAGAGGTCGTTAATTACAAAGGCATTGATATGGAATTTTCTAATTTAATGTATGAGAAATTCCCGGGCTTAAAGAATAGTGATGTTAAGCCTGATCAAAGGGAAAAAAATAATCATTCCGCCGGGAATAGTTTTCTGGCGCGGGCGGACACGATTATCCCCATACCGATTAAGGTCATAAAAGGCTCTTCCCCGCTGGGATATTTTCTCTTATTAAACAATGACCAGCTTATTTGTGTCGCTGAGCAGGGGGATATATTGTGGGAAAGAAAAATATTTTCCTGTCCGGGCTGGAAGATCCTTATAAGAGACAGCAATATCCTTCCAGATCAAGTTACTACTATTAAAGCCTATTTGTACGATGATACCTTGATCATAAATGACGGCGTAGACCTGCTGGCGGTAAAGGCCGGTGACGGCTCATACGCCTGGAGCATG
>SCRK01000214.1 GCA_004298075.1 bacterium
GGGAACATCGGGCAGAACTGTATTTTATCAAAGCAAGAGATCCGGGAAATAATCGCGGTTTCAGCGATCCCCAATGGGGAGAAAGCCTTAGACATTTGTTCAGGGGATGGAAGCATCGCGGCATATCTGAGCAAGAAATTTAAATTCGGGGTTATGGGAATCGACTTTTCCGGCGTTGGGATAAATGTGGCAAGCAAAAGGAGGGCCCCTCAAACTAATTTTTGTGTCAGTCTAGCCGAAAACCCGGCTTTGAAATCCGGATATTTTGATCTCGTATACAGTTTTGATTCTTTTATCCATATTTATGATAAAGCGTCTTTGATAAAAGAATGTTTTCGCCTGCTTAAGCCCGGAGGGAAGCTTATTTTCTCGGATTGGGTTGATAATAAGAATGTCCCCAAAAAAATACAGAGCAGAGGAGAATTATGGGGGCCTATTCATCTTATTTCGCAAGCAAAATACAAACAATTATTGACAAGAAGCGGGTTTAAGCTGATTAAATTATCGGATAATTCGAGTAATTTTTGCAGGACCATAGCCAGATGGGAAAAAGTCAATCTGGATTACGCGGACCATCTTATAAAAGAATGCGGCATGGGATATTTTAGCAAAGCTAAAAAACGTTGGCAGTTGGCAAGAGAGCTGTCGCAGCCTAAAAAATTAAGCCAGGTTATTTTTATTTGCCGTAAACCAGCCAAGGTTTGATAATCCGGATAAAATCATGGTAAAGAAGAAGCCGATCAAAAAAGAGCAGGTAAAGAAAATAGCCAGGCTGTTGGCTGATTTCTGCGGTTTATGGGTGGTTAATTCAGGCCTAAAGAGCGGGATCTTATTTACAATATCAGAGTCCGCTTCCCCGGTAACAGCAGCTGAACTGGCAAGGGCGGGGGGATATTCCCTCTTTTTTGCGGAGGCCTGGCTTATGGCCGCCTACTCATTTGAAATACTGGAACATATTCCCGGAAAGGGCTTTGAGCTTTCCGCGCATATGAAAGAGATACTTTTGAATAAGGCCGGCGATAATTATCTGGGTTCAGCAATTATGATGTTTAGCGGATTAAGCAGCGCGTATGATGAATTCTCTAAAAGAATCAAGGACCCAAAAAAGCTCACCCCGCGCAGGCAAAGCATCAGGATGATAAAATCTATGGCCGAAGTTACCAGGAATGACCTTGCGGTTATTATTGACCGGATAATTAATAATAATGCGCAGCTGCGGAAAACGATGCATGGAAGGGCTACGGTATTGGATATAGGCTCCGGTCTGGGTTACGCTGCTGTTAGTTTCTGTAAGACATTCCCGGGGATTAAAGTGACGGCGCTGGATATTGATAAAAGGCAAATTAGCGCGGCAGCTAAGATCATCCGCGAGGAAAATTGCGGAAAAAGTATCTGCCTGTTGGCCAAAGACGCCAGAAGGGCTGACTTTAAGCAAAAGTTTGATCTTATATTCATGAATTTAAGCCTGCATGAGATCGGGAACAGTGATAAAGAAAGGTCTGCTTTCCTGAATAAATGCCGCCGCTGGCTGAAAAATAAAGGTTTTTTATTGATCAATGAATTTTATCTTCCCGCGAAAATGAATGAATTCAGGAGGCTCTCTTCACAGATCATTTCAGGGATCCAGGTCTTTGAATCGATCTCTGGAAATAAGCTCATGACTATACCTGGAATATCTAAATTACTGAAAAAATCCGGCTTCAGGAAGATCAAGGTTATAAGGCACCCGAGTCCTTTAAGGGTCTTTATTTTGGCAAGAAGATAAGCCATTATTGGTAAAAATATGGAAATACAGAAGGCTATCATAGAAGCTAAGAAAATACTCGCAGAGCTGCCGGTAAGAAGGCTTAAGGCCCAAGGTTTTACCGTAGACCGGATCCACGAGAACCCGGAAGCAGCCAGGTATTTTTTAATGTTTGCAGAGTGGAAGAATATGACCGCGGAGGAGATCTTTGGAAGTTTGGATACCGCCACCGCCAAGGAAACACAGGTATATATTGACTTTCCATTTTGCAATAAATTATGCGATTTCTGCGCCTTTTACGGAATAGTGCCGGTAAATGCTAAAGAGGTGAGCGGTTACTTCCGTAATTTAAAGGCCGAAATTAAAATATTGAAGAAAGTTTATTTCGCCAGAGGCTTTAAAGCCGATGCCCTGGAGTTTGGCGGCGGGACCCCGACCTTCCTGCCCCTTGGACTATTAAAAGAAATAACGAAATTTATTTTGGATGAATTACCCTTCCTTAGAAAACACGAGTTTAATTTCGAGGCCTCTCCCGAAACCCTTGTGGGTAAATTAGGCATAAAAAAGCTCGAATTCCTGAAAAGTGCGGGGGCAAACAGGATGAGCATAGGCATACAGAGCTTTGACGACAGGATCCTAAAAAGCAATAACCGGCCGCATAGCGCCGAAGATGTGGTTGAAGCGATAAAAAATTCCCGGCGGCTAGGTTTTGAACGGATAAATGCCGATCTTATGCTTGGGATCTATGGGCAATCCGTTGAGGATTTCTTAGATTCCGTTAAGAAGGCCGTAGAATCCGGGATAGATATAATTGAGCTTTATACAATGCGCTATTTTGACACGAAAGAATACGTCTCTTTGAAGAGAAGGCTTAATGAAGGCCGGGGATTTTTAAGCCCTGCCGAAATATTGACCGCGCGCATTGCTGCCGATTGTATTTTGCGTAATTGCGGTTATTTTTCTAGTAACGGCAGGACTTACGAAAAATCTGGGGGCAAGTACGGTTTCTACGCTGCTTATTACGAAGGTAATTTTAAAGGTAAAAATACGCTGGGTATAGGCCGCAAAAGCAATTCGAACATATATCCCTGGCAATATGCCAACTACCGTAATTTAACTAAATATCAAGATGCCCTGAAAGAGGGTAAATTACCTATTGGCGCAGGGGCATTTTTCTCAGAAAAGGCCAGAATGGCCAAGCTTTTAACCGGCATGTTCCAGCTTCCCCAGGAGATAGATTATCTGCGCCTGCGCGGAAGATTTGAAAGGCAGTGGGTCGTTGATTTCGATAAGCTTATGGATACCTTTTTATCGCTGGGGGTGATCAGGCGCAAGAATGATAAGTTTGAAAAAACCTATACAGGATTTCTTTTCATAGAAGAGATCTTAAAGCATATATATGAGCTGGCAGTTACTCCTTTTGGCGCGGGGAGTTTGTTTCTGGGGGAAAAACAAGCTGTTCAACGGGCATAGGGAAGGCCTGTTCTTTAATATTGATTTTATCAAAGAAGTTGTTCTTAAGGTAGGCGGTATTCATAACGCACCCATGTTCTTTTATGTTGCATATCGGATGCTTTCTCATCCGGACTAGAATAGAGGTAAGTTTTTCTTTTCGGATGCTGCCGAATTTTAACGGCACCATGCTGCATGGCTGTACTTCCCCGTAAGGGGAGATATAGGCGACCGTTTTATAGGGGATATAGCAGTTTGAAATCCCATGAAGTTTAACAAACTCTTTATCCCCGGCAATATCAAGCAGCCGCCGCATCGCTTTTTTTGAATATACCGGCGTGTTTAAAGAAAAGAATTTTCCGGTCTTAAACGGGCTAAGAACGCGGATAAATTGGAAGCCTTTTTCTTCGGCAAGCTTTACAAGTTGTTCTGTCCGGCCGTTTAAGATATCACTTTCTGAAGCGTATACCGACATGATGGTCTTGATTTTATTTTGAATACAATATTCCGCGCCCTTTAATGCTTTTTCAAAAATACCGGGGATATTTCTATTCCGGTCATGAGTTGCCGGATCCGGGCTGTCAAAGCTTATTGATATTGCGGAAAGGCCGTTCCCGGAGAGTTTATGCACATTTTCCCTGGAAAGCAATAAGCCGTTAGTGAAAAGGTGGGTAAATATGCCTTTTTTAGAGGCGTGCCTGACATACGCGTATATGTTTTTATCTAAAAGCGGTTCACCGCCGAAAAAATCTATTTGCCCGAAGCCCCATTTAACAAGGCTGTCGATCGCGGAGAATAACTCTTTTGGAGTTAATTTATCATTTGTCTTATTGTATTGGCTTACGCCGCAGTGGCCGCAGCTGCATTGGCATTCGTAGGTGAGAGAAATTTGGATATATTTTATGGCTATCGGAGAGAGCAGCCGTCTTTTTATTCTATTGATAGGCGGCCAGAAAAAAGGGAAGGCCGAATTAAGCGCGAGATAAGCGAGGGACCTGGGATAGGAGAGCCGAAAACTCTCTTTCTTGTCTGGCAACATTAAACTAATAATTTTCTCTATTTTTCCGGGTTAACACTTCTGTTTTTTATTATACTACCTTTAAATGGGCGGTCAAGGTCAAAGGTAAAAAGAGCCGCTAATTATACCTATGAAAGACCTTATTCAGGAAGCCAGGCTGTTCATCGAAAAGAATATGGGGCCGGCAGTGTTTGCAGGAGCGCCTCAACGATCCTCCAGCTACACGAAATACACTACCGACCTGTATAGCTACATTCCTCTTCCATATTATGAATTACACAAGATCGACGGTGATTCGATCTTCAAAAATTATCCTTATCCAGGGAAGGTTTTGTTTTATTTTCACATCCCCTTTTGTTCTTACAAATGCTCATTTTGCTACTATTACAGCCTCCCCCGCTGCCGGGATGATCTTATAGACAGGTACCTGGACTGCCTTAAGAGAGAGATGGAAATGGTCAATGCCAGAATCGCCCTTTCAAGCCTTCCAACTCATTCCCTGCATTTTGGAGGAGGTACTCCAAGTTATCTGAACCTCCGGCAATTGTCTTTTCTTTTCTCCAGCGTAAGAAAAATTATTAAAACCGACAGTAACACGTGCTTTGCTTTTGAAACAAGCCCCGAGACTATATTGGATCAGGATAAATTGAAATTTCTATTTGAGAGCGGAGTTTCCCATATTGATATCGGCATACAGACTTTCCAGGAGGATGTGCTTTCTTTCACTAACCGCAGGCATACCCCGGAAACCGCGGTA
>SCRK01000215.1 GCA_004298075.1 bacterium
TCATGCACCATGGAACGGAATTTATAGAAATTAAAGGGTACCCCCCTTTTCCCGCTCCTCCTGGAAACATAAAAAACCGGCCCCTTTCTTTCAAGTTTGTTCAATAAACCAATAATAAAAAATACCGGAAAAAGAATGATCAGTAAAAGGCCCGAAACACTTATATCAAATATGCGCTTACTAATGCCTTTAGTTTCCGAAGAAGCTTTCTGGAAATAAGTGACCAACGGGAGAGATCCTAAATAATTCAAATTTAACTTTTGTAAAAATAAACCAAATTCATCAATTAAGACCCTGATTGTTTTCCCTGTCTTTTTACACCGAGCAAGGAGATCTTGCATGGCAGCTTTATCAACTGGGCCGACTATGTAAATTTCATCAATAAAGTATTTTTTTACGACATCTTCAAGGTCTTTGATCTTACCCAAAATTTCGAGGCCATAAAGATTACCAGTCTTTTTATCATCCAAAACACCTTTAACCCGCAAACCTAGAAATGGATTATCAGCGATTTCCCGTAATATGAGCCCTGTTTCTTCCCCTGCCCCGATAAGCAGCACATTATAATTGGAGAACCCGCTTTCTATCAACTTCCTGACGCATATCCTTTTTAAAATACGCCAGGAAACCGTAAAAACCAGCAGGAATAAGATTGCTTCAACAAATATGGTTCGTGAGAAAATTTCTATTTTTAGCAAAAAAACAAAGAGCGCGGTAAGAAGGGAAGCCGCTCCTACCCCTTTAGTTACCATAAAGCTCTCTTGAGTAATGCTTAAATAACGAGAGGTAGCATAAAGGTGAAAATTATTCAAAACAAAGATCAGGCAGATTCCCCATAGTAAAAATACAGTGAAATATGCTTTCCCGTCCAATGGGTCATGAGGCAGCAAGGAAGAATTGAGCAAGCAAGCTACCGCGAAAGAGGCGCAGATCAACAAAATATCGATAAGAAAGTATAGTAGATGGGCGTATCTATTAGTTCGCAGCATAAAAATTATTTTATCACAAATTAAGGCTTATTTACAGAGAAATCATCGCCCTGGGGAATGGGTTCTACGGCGTGGATGAGGAGCAAAAATTAAATCCATCACTATATAATATACGAACAGCGGATAATCCAGCAAATATCTACGCCACAAACGCTTAGGCTCTGTAACCAGCCTGAACAACCACTCAAAACCATTATCCCGTATCCAAAGTGGGGCTTGCGGCTTGACACCCGCCAAGAAATCAAAGGCCGCGCCTACCCCTATCATCACCGGGACCCGAAGCGCATCCTTGTGGCCATACATCCATAGTTGCTGCTTGGGGCATCCTAACCCCACCCATACAACATCCGGCTTAGCTTCATTGATTAATCTTGCGACCTTTTCGTCTTCTTCTTTAGCCATCTTTCCGAAAGGAGGAGCGTAACATCCGCTTATCTTAAGATCAGGAAATTCAGATTTTAAATACCGCAGCAATAATCCTAAGGTTGCTTCTGTTGTGCCGTAAAAAAAACTGGAATAACCTTTTTCTTGCGCGACTTTCAAAAAATTAAGCATCAGATCCGGGCCATATACCCTCTTTTTGAACCCGTATCCTTTAAGCCTGGCGAGTAAAACCAGGGATATACCGTCTAAGACCGTCAATGAACTGCTATTTACCGCGTTTTTGACCCTGCTATCCCTTCTGCTTACGACTGCGTCATAAGCGTTGGATACTACGATATAGTTGCCGTGCTCCTTATTTTTGATCCATCCGGAGACAATTTCTATCACCCCGGGGATCTGGACCAAATCGATACGCATCCCCAGAACATCCAAGAAAGAATTATCCCTGCCCTTATGCAAAATCCTATTTGTCATTCTCGTTGCGGCCTCTCAATAAAAGGAAGCGCGATCAATAAGGGTATCATCCAATAGTAAACATGCCAGGGTATAAGGAGCAGCCCGGAATACACATATGCCGCAATCGCGCTTAAGGCAATTAAAATATGGGCCTGGCTGGCCAGCGGGAGCTTTCTTATGACGGTGCAATATAGTTGAAATAATACAATTATTACAAAAAAGAGCATCTCAAAATTTCCTCTTGTATACAGGGCCGTCCCCCACAAATAACCGGAAAGAAAATGCTTGTAATTCAAGACCAGAAAAGGCAGTGAGAGCAGGATAACGATCAAAACCGCCCCCAGGACGGAATATGCCAGATATTTAAGATTATTCCTTAAAATAAGGAAGAGCACCGCCGCAGCGGGGAATAGATAGCTTATCCTAAACATACAGCTAATTCCCAGGAGAATGCCGATAATAAAAAATCTTAACCAGGCAGTTTTAATCCGGCCCTTCAAGAATATAAACAGGGATAGATACAAAAACGGCCAGCCGCAGAGGATATCCTCCGCGCTTTCCCAATAACACCAATTAAAATACGGAAAAAATACCATGACGCTCAAGGCTAATGTTAAAATCGGATAGCCCGTTTCTTTTTCTACGTATTTCCAGAGGTAAAAAATGATGAAGGCCATGACAAAAACAGGGAATATATTAATATTGTTGAAGAAAAATACAAAGGGCAAAGAAAATAGAACCGAAGCCGGACCGCAAGTTATCGGAGCGGGCTGGCAAAAAGTTGCTTTATCAAACGGATAGATGCCTTGTAAAAAATATAACACCGACTGGTATAAGGCATCATCCCTGTCCCCCTCTTTGCCTATAGAATCCATGCCCCGGTATAATTTTATTCCTACGTATAGGATAAAGAAAGCTATTACGATCAGGAAATTAAAAGTTTCTCTTTTTATCTTCCGATTGACCAACGCATAAAGATATAAGAATAAGCTGGGAAGGGTCAGGAAGGTGACCGGCAACAAACTGAGGGCCTCCCCTCTTAAGCCTAAATACCGGGGGTGAACGATCATAAATACAAAAAGGAGCAGGGCGATAAGAATTTCTCTCATTCCGATACTTTTAAAATCATTGCTATTATTCATCTCCTGCACCCCCCTGCATAAAACGCGTTTATTCTTTAATCACTTCCATAATAATGACTGAACCGCATTTTGAAAATAGCCTTTGTTCGATCTTGAAAACAAACTCTGCTAATTTTCTGGAAAATACGGCCAGAAAAGGAGAAATTATTAATATTGTCTTTTTATCTATAATTTTGAACCCTCTCTCCCGGAGTATCCTGCCTAGTTTCTTGCTATCAAAATGGGTAATATGCTGCTTCATATAATTTACAGGCCCGACAGCACTAACTACCAATTCCAGGAATGGCCAGATGCTCTTATAATTAGGCGTAGAAATAACCGCCTTGCCGCCTTTTTTTAGAACTCGCATGATCTCCCCTAATATCTTGTTGAATCCCCCCTCATCAAAATGTTCAATAGTCTCGATCAAAAGTATTGTAAATACGGACCCTGAAGAGAAGGGCAAATCAGTGGCGCTGGCATTAATATGAAAAATTCCCGGATTTATTTTACGGCTGTAAGATAGCTGCCCAAAAGAATAATCCAGGTTAACTTTCAAGCCGTCAAAATCTCCGTGGATATTAAAAAAAGTCCCTGGACCGGAACCTACATCTACGGCCGGAGTCCTGTTGATTTTAGCCGAAACGAATTCGAATTTTTTCGAATGCCAAAAACGCTGGATCGGATTATTTTTTAGCGCCAGGTGATAATACCCGTCTCTCACTTTTATGCCCTCTTTTTAGATTTTAAGAAAGCCCAAAGATAGTCCTTAATCGCAGAGGAATCTTTTCTAAAATAATCCAGGAAAACATTCTTAGTGTAACTAACCGGCCTTCTCAGGAATAAAAACAGCTGGGTTTTAAGGGTCTCCCGTAGCCAGATCCTGTCTATTTCCCGGCAGGTAAAATATTCCGTATTTATTATCGACCTTGCCGGCGTCATGGAAAAATCATCAACAAATCTTTCTTTGTCAAGCATACCCTTATTATTTGCCAGTCTGTAAAGCTCAGTGCCGGGATAGGGGGTGGCAATAAAGTATTTTACGCTGTGGGCGTTTAAACTCCTTGATAAAGCGAATGTCTTCTTAAGGTCTTCCGGGGTTTCCCCGGGGAAACCAATTACAAAAAAGGTATCAACGATAAAGCCCTGCTTCAGCGACTCCTTAACGATCTCCTTGATCTTATCAAGATCAAGCGGTTTTCTTATGATTTGTTTCAGGGTACGCTCGCTGCCGGATTCTATGGCCAGGGTTAACTTGTAAAATCCGGCTTTTTTCATTTTCCGCAGCAACTCTTTATTCAAAGACCACACCGCGATCCCATTAGGCGTAGAAAATTTAGCCTTTATTTTTCTCTCAACAATAAGATCACAGATCCTTCCTGCCCTGTTCACGTCAAATGTAAAATTGTCATCCTCTATCTGAAATTCTGTAATACCGAACTCCTTCTGCAAATCCACGATCTCATCGATTACATTTTCCGGAGACCTGAAACGTATATTATAACCCCAGACAGAATGGATCGAGCAAAAAGTACACCTGCCCGGACAACCTCTGGAGGTGATAATCGTGGCCGCCTTAGCCATCCTGGAAACGGTGCCATGCGATCTATTCAGCTCAAAATATTTTCTAACCGGTAAGAGGCTCCTGGCAGGAACAGCCAGGCCATCTAAGTTGGCGATGTATTTAGTTTTTTTATTAACGACGCTCTTGCCTAATTTGTTTCTATAGGCTATTCCGTCGATATTCTCTATCAGGTTATCCTTGCCTTCATTTAAATACCTCAATAGCAATGCAAAGGTTTCTTCTCCTTCTCCGATAATAATATAATCGACGCTCTTGCGGTTATCCAGTATCTGTATTGCGCATTCAGATACAAGCGCCCCGCCCATGACAATGGGGGTTTGAGGGAACTCGCTTTTTATCATTTCTGCCAGATCCCGGGAATTCTTTAGCTGCACCCCAAACATACAGGATATCCCTATTGCATCCGGTTTCTCCTGCCGGACTTTTGCCATTATATCTTCCGGGTATAAGCCGTATTGAACCTGGTCATTCCCTGCTTCCATGCTTTTCTCCCATCCTTCTATAGGGGCATCTACCAGCTTAACCTCATACCCCTCCCTTAGCAATCCCCCGGCTAAGTAAATAATCCCCAGGGGAAACTGGACTCTTTTAGGATAAACCTTAGGAATGGGATAGGGAGGAAAAATTAATAAAATCTTCTTAATCTTCATTTTTACTAAACACTAATTTCCAAACGGTGAAAAAGGCTTCGATAATGATCTTCTTTGAGATCTTGGACTTCCCATGCTGCCTGTCTACAAAAATTATAGGGATCTCTTTGACATTAAACCCCTTCTTCAAGACTTTATAATGCATTTCTATCTGGAAAGAATACCCTTCAGAACGTATCTTGTCTAATGATATTGATTCCAATACTCTTCGCCTGAAGCACTTAAAACCCGAGGTTACATCCTTTACCGGCATGCTGGTAACTAAGCGGGTATAGAGATTGGCCGTCCTGCTGAGTACCTGCCGCCAGACCGGCCAATTGACTACCCCGCCATTCTCAATATATCTGGAACCTATGCATAAATCACTATCATTAATCGCATCCAGCAACCTCAAAAGATCCCTGGGGCTATGCGAAAAATCAGCATCCATCTCGCATATCAGCTCATAGTTACGCATAAGAGCCCATTTAAAACCATCAATATAGGCCCTGCCCATGCCGAGTTTTCCCGGGCGGTGTAATATATTAACTTCTTTATGGAGCCCGGAAAGCCTCTCAACTTCCTGTCCTGTGCCGTCAGGAGAATTATCATCAACTACAAGTATGTCGAAATTTCCATCCAAGGAAAGCAACTCGAGTATTAACTTGCTAATATTCTTGATTTCATTATAAGTCGGGATAACGACTACTTTTTTGTTCAAAGACAGCCTCCTGCTTTTATTTCTTCAGAAAAGACTTGATCTTTTCTATGGCATTTTCCTGAAAATCAACCTTAAGCCTCTTAGCGGATCCCTTTTCCCTGGCAAGCGAAAATATCCTCCAGGTCCGGTTTTTATATACCTCCTGCGATTCCTTGACCCCTTCCAAATCAACCTGAGGGCATTCATCCCTGAAGATCATTAAATTACCTCCCGGTTCATTTAGCTTACCGGCGGTTAAAACCGAATCATTTAAATAAACAGTTTGCGCGTTCGTAAAATAATTCAATGCGCCGCAGGCTTCCATACATGGTGCGGCCATGAAATAAACGTTCCCTTTGCTTTGTCTTTCAAGGCCAACGATAAATTGTTCCGTTTTTTTGATGTCCCTCATTTTGGATATCCTTAAAAAACAGATAAAAAACAGCACAAGTAAAACAAGAACAAGCATCAACGAATTAATAAGAATCTTTATTTTCGGGGATTTAGAGTTTAAAATTGAATAAACCGGGAAAAGCATCCCCATAACAAACGGGGTTAATACGCTTAAATGATAATTGGGGAATCCCCAGGGAGCTAAAACCGCAATAAAACATACCAGCCCTAAAGGAAAGATCAAAAAAACCGGAGAAAACTTATTTTCCCTTCTTAAGATTATAACGGCCAGAACAATAAAATAAAAGACCGATAAAAGCGTGAGCATCTTTATTAATGAGGGGGCTGCCGTTAGATTAAGGGCCAAGGCGTGGAAATTAAGGCTACTGCCGTATTTTGAGGTATAAGAACCTTTCAGTTGGACCGTAACCGTAAAAATAAAATAGAGAATAAACAATATGAGGTTCAGGATGAAATTAAAAATACAGGTTCTTTTTCTGGCGAGGAGGAAAAGGACCGGGCATAATAAAAGCATTGCTAAATTAAGAAAGACCCCCTCGGGATGGCTTAAGACGCTTAATAAAATAGCGACGGTAGATAAAACAAAGTAAATTTTCTTTTCTTTCGCGTAGCCCATATAGAACAAATAAATAGCCAGGCCGCTAAAAAAAATGATGAACTTGGTCTGCGGGGATATATACATGAAATTATTCCAGAAGGGAGTAAAAAGAAAGAATGAAAGCGGGTATAAAAATATATTATAATAAAAATCATTTTTCACCGATTGCCAGGTTTTATGCAGTATTAAACCCCATAAAAGGAGGGTAATTAAATTAAAGATCACGATACTCAAATAGATCAATAAGGGGGCGTTCCTGAAAATATGGTAGGCCAGCATAGCCCAGCTCCAGAAAACCGGCCTGAACATCCCCCAATGAAAATCACCCACAATTAACTGCGTCAAATTGCCAAAAAAATCCCCCCCAGACCAAACAATTTTGGCTCTTTCCAGCATCCCTGAATCATCCATTAAGCCCCAGGAAGGAGCATAAAACAGGAATGCGCCGACGATTAAAAGAGAAAACAAGATGAATACCGAAAAAGGCACTATTTTTCTAGAACTGGGGTTTTCCATTGTTTTTAAGCTACAATCCATTTATTTTACGTAAATCAGCGTATATTTCGGAAACATCGGTTTGATCCGCAACAGGCAAAACCTTCTCCTCCACCACTTTCATATCCAACCCAGCCTCTTTTAAAAGTAAATTTAAAAGATCCCGCATCCTGATACTCCTGCCGCTGCCGACATTATATACTTCTCCCGCTATCCCGTGTTCCATGATTTTTTGATAAAATTTAACGGCTTGCTTAACATCAATATAATCCCTCTTTGACTCAACATTACCCACTATGACCTTAGAAATCTCTCCATTTTTTATTTTTTCTATCTGCTCATGAACTTTACCGATAAACATCAGTTTAGATATCCGCTTGCCTTCTCCGGATAAATTAAAAGGCCGGGCCATTACCAGATCCATCCCGTAAACTTTGCAGTAAAACCTCATCAACTGCGTCTGATAAACTTTGGTAAGCCCGTGGATCCGGCAAGGCCGAAGC
This sequence comes from bacterium, assembly GCA_004298075.1. Taxonomy (GTDB): domain Bacteria; phylum Omnitrophota; class Gorgyraeia; order Gygaellales; family Profunditerraquicolaceae; genus UBA6249. The sequence goes on from SCRK01000215.1 coordinate 7,875, forward strand.
GGCTGATCTTCATTAACCGGGTTATCTCCTGCGTTAACCAAACCATATTCAGCAGAGCTCCCGATCAATAAAACACGGCTGGGAAGCGCTAATTTTAACAGGGAGTCCAGGATATTTTTTGTGCTCAGGACATTCGCCGGATAATCGATATCATAATTATTGGTAAAACTGCCGGCTAGATGATAGATCCGCTCGGGACGGATCCCTTTGATCAATTCCTCTACTTCCCCTTTTTGCGTCAGATCACAACTCATGATCTTTCCGGGAGCGCCGGAAGCACAATCCGCCAGGTGAAGCTCAAGCCTGCAGTCTGCAGCAAGAAGCTTAAGAAGATAATGCGCGGTAAATCCCGAGGCGCCAGTAACCAATACTCTCATTCTTTAAGCCCTAATTTTTTCTTTATTTCCGGATAATGCTCATTAGCATACTGATAATCATCCGCCCGGCCGACATCTAGCCAAAATCCGTCAAAGATGCGAATCCTTATTTTCTCCCCGTTCTTTATGCCGTCAAGCATCAGTTGATCGAAGCCATACGGCTGGGCCTTAGGTATTTTCTTTATCACTGAACGGTTAAAGCAGTATATCCCCATACTGACATCAAAACGATAGGTTGGTTTTTCATGAAATTCAGTCAGATAGTGATCGCTGTCATATTTCAATACCCCGAAATCTATAACTGATTCCCTTGAGCAGGCCGCCACTGAAATTTGGTCTTTATTTTTTACGTGTTCATCGTAGAATCTCTTAAAATTAAGATCGCAAAGAATATCGGAGTTCATTACAAGGAAATTCTCCGGGAGCTTATCAATAATGGTCAGCGGCCCCACCGTATTAAGCGGTTTATCCTCAAGTGAATAATCGATCAAAACGCCCCACTTCTTCCCGTCGCCGAAATAAGCCATCACCAGGTCGACAAGGTGATTGACCGCCAGGGTAATATGAGTAAAACCTTCACCGGCTAACTGCTTGATGACCAATTCCAGCACTGAACATTCTCCGCCGATCGGGACCAGCGGCTTGGGAATCAAAGTTGTGTAAGGTTTAAGCCGGCTGCCTTTCCCTCCTGCCAAAATAATCGCTTTCATATCAGACATTGTATACTCCGGTTTTATATTTGTTCAGGTTTTCCTCTTTTTTAAACCAGGAAATCGTCTCCTCCAGCCCCTTCTCTAGACCATATTGCGGCCGCCACCCGGTCAACTTGATTATTTTCTTGTTGCTACCGATAAGCCGTTCTACCTCGGAATCTTTGGGCCGCTTGCGTTCTTTTTCAACAATGATTTTTACTCTTACATTAAGCTTCTTAGCCAAAACCCTAACCAGCTTCTCGATAGATATCCCGGTACCGGTCGCAATATTGATTTCTTCTCCCACAGCATTGTTAGAAACGGCAATCTTTAAAAAAGCCCGGCATACGTCAGTTACATAATTAAAATCACGGATGGGTGTCAGATTACCTAAATGTATCTCTCTATCCCCTGCCAATAGCTGGGTAATGATCGTGGGAATTATTGCCCGCGCGGATTGCCGCGGGCCGTAGGTATTAAAAGGCCGGGCAATTACAACCGGCAGGCCAAAAGACCGGTAAAAAGATTCCGCCAGGCGGTCAGCGGCGATCTTGGTGGCGCTATAAGGAGACTGAGCCTGCAGGGGATGCTCTTCATCAATAGGCACATATTGAGCCGTTCCGTAGACTTCCGAAGTTGAAGTGATAATCACTTTTTTTGCCCCAACCTTGCGTGCCGCCTGCAACACATTCAATGTGCCTTTGACATTAGTCTCTACGTAAGAATCCGGGGAGTTGTAGGAAAAAGGGATGGCGATTAGAGCGGCAAGATGAAATATTAAATCGCATCCTTCCATAGCATTTTCGACACCGTGGGGATCACGAATATCTCCCGGGATGACTTCAATCTTCTTGATTTTCTTCCCTTGAAGAGAATCCAGCCATCCCCAGGAATTAAAAGAGTTGTAGTAGGCAAAAACCTTTACATCGCAGCCCTGATCAACCAGAAATTCAGTTAGATGGCTTCCTATAAAACCGTCAGCTCCCGTCACCAATATCTTTTTTCCTTTAAACATGTTATTCTATCCCCTTCCTGCATTTATTGTCTTATTATAAATATTCATCAGTTCATTATAGTTTTTCTCTTTATCGAACCGTTCCCGGAATGTTCTATTTGCGTTCTTACCCATTTCTATGCGCTCTTTATCATGGGAAAAAAGATAAGATATTTTTTCAGCCAGCCCTTTGGCGTTTCCGGGCTCGAATAAAAGGCCGTTTAACCCGTCGATAACAAATTCTTTGATTGCGCCCAGATTGCTTGCGATAACCGGTTTGGAGAAAGCGAAACTTTCAACTATTACCATCGGCATGTTTTCATAGCATTCAGAAGGAAAAATTACGAAAGAAGATTTTCTTATTGCTTCAAAAACAACTTCCCTGCTCACTTTTCCCAATAATTCTATATTATTATGAGAAGAGGCAAAATGACACAGCTTATTTTCCAGGGGCCCCTCACCGATGATCTTTAAATGAAGAGAAGGAAGTGATTCAAAAGCCGCTGCCAGTGTATTAACCCCTTTATAATCAACAAACCTGCCCAGGTACAAAGCGTAATTATCGTCTTCCCCGGCCTCCTGGCCTTCAATCGCCAAGAAATTAGTCTTTAAAAATATTTTCTTCTCATCCAGCCCGAACTCAATTAATTTATTCTTACTAAATTCGCTTGTTACTATATATGAATTTATATTTTTAAAATAATGATTCCTCCTGAAAGTAAACTTGGACAACAAGCATGAAAGGATAAAAGAACCTTTCCAGCATCTGCCGGAGGCCGCATTAAGAAACTGCTTATCCTTGCATTTTTCGCAGGGTTTCCCGTTGCGAAAAAAAGTCCCATTGATACAGAAAAATCTGTAATTATGCAGGGACTGGACGATCGGCACCTGTTCTTCTTTTAAAGCCAGATACACCGATGGGGTAATACAAAAAAAGATATTGTGAATATGGGCGATATCCGGTTTTTCCTTTTTTACTATCTCTTTTACTTCTTTATAAACATCCCTGGAGAAATTAATCCCCCGGAACATAAAAAGAACTTTCTTAAGAAATGGTAATTTTTTAAGATATTCATTTGACTTCTCATAAATGATGACCTTATGCCCATGCTCCTCTAAGAGGCTAACTTCCGCGCTGACTACCTGGTCTTCGCCGCCTTTTTCTAAATAATGGTTATGGACGATCAGGATCTTCATGTGGTTTCATTTTTGAATAAATAAGCGAAGGTTATCCCAAATAAGCTCCATAATGGAATCGCGGTATAGGGCATCTCTAAAATTTCCAGGAAATTGGCGGCAACGAACCAATTGATCAATATGCCCGTTAGAAGAATACCGTTTATGGAACTTACCTGGAATGATTTTCTGACCATAATCAACAACATCCCCAGGATAAAGATAAAAAAGATTATACTTAAGACCCCGGAGCGGTATAAGATATCAATATAGCCATTATGGAAACAAACCCAGCCATCCCTGCCCCAATCGGATATTGCCCATTTTGTAACTTGCAGAGAATGAGAAAGAAAAGGCTTGCCGAAATCAAAACCAAAGACAGGTTTATAATTCATGATGTCGTTTAATGCGTCTTGCCATATAAAAATCCTGAATAAACTATTCGCATAGTCGGTTTCCAAGTCTCTTTTTTCGGGCATCTTGTTTAGCGGTAGAACATTTTGATCAGGGGGCATCTGTTCATTACTCTCAGTGTTTTCTGACTTACTCGCTTCCGGAATGCTGGTTGATGGCAACGGGCTTTGAACAACCGCTAGCTGTTCAGCATTATTAGTGCTTGAGACTTCTGACTTACTCGCTTCCGGAATGCTGGTTGATGGCAGAGAAACTTGAATCTTCTTCTCGTTCTTGGGCTTAGTTCTTTGATCGATAAATTCTTGAATCTTACCAAATTTTAAATTTGGCCTTATATCATCTTCATAGTCCGGATTGTATAAATTAACTTCATATTTTCTTGCAACAAAGTGCTTTTTTCTCTCCGATATTAACATTCCCCTGGCCTTATATTTCTTTTGTAATTCACCGATACCTATCAATGATTTAAGATGGTCTTTGTTAGCGATCTTGACCGCGCCAAAAACAATAAAAGCAACAAACAAAAACAAAATTGCCACTTTATGGCTCTTCTTAAGCTTTAAGATAAGCAAAAACCCGATTAATATAAATAATAGCGAAATAAAATTACTTACCATAAAAGTTCTGGCGGTATCAAAAAAGAATCTATAAGGAAACACTAATAGTAAAATGAAATAACATAAATATCTGATCTCTCTTTTGGGATAAGAACGGATTAAAACAAAAGTCAGTATAGAACAAGTTAATATAAAATAATAATAAAAAGTAAGAAATTTGAATATGAACAGGAATAAAACAATTAAAAGTATTTTAAATCTATTATTAAAGAAACCCTTTTTGAAAAATGAGTAGCTAAAAACAGCGAATAAAGGATAGTAAAACAAAGCGGCGTGCCTGAAAGACAGCGGACCCCAATTAATATAACCGATCAAAGTTTTTACAATGATAAAAAAGGCGTACGCTATGAGGAGATTGATTATTTTCTTAGGTAAAGTTATTATCTTAGGGATGGCTAATATGGCGCAAAGGAGAAATAATATTTCACCTATAAAAATTGGGATATTAAGTCCCGGTAGATTAATATGCAGCTTGGCAAACGGCCTGTAAAATAGGACATAGCCGAGCGATACCAGCCCAAGAAACAGCAACCCGGCATTATCAATAATTTCATTCGCTTTTATCTTCCTGAGAAAGTCCGGCTTTTTCATCCCTCTCTCCAACTCAATTTATTCCTAAAATATACTAATAAAAATAAATAGGTAGATTTTAGTTTTATTTCCAGGTCTTTAGCCCCCATTGAGCTCTTAAACAAGCTCAAGGCTTCATCATATGACCCCATGTTTTTTTTCATCTTAGCTATAATATAATCCCGGCAAATCCTGGCTTCTGTTTTCTCACTGCCTAACAAATGATCCAGATGCCTGGAATAAACCTCCTTGATCCTTTCAATATGTTTCTCAAACCTGCCGGAGATATTCTCCTGGTCCTTCCAGTAGGCGCCCAAGCTTTTCGGTATATACAAGAACCTTTCGGTTACCCGAGATATCCTCAGCCATAAATCATAATCTTCAACGCCGATAAGCCGGCTATCTTCATTAAATCCTCCAGCCTTTTTAAGAAGAGACCTCCTTATACAACTAGAAGAATTCTTAATACAATTTCCTCTCTTCAACAGGTCGTTAAAAAATGGCAATGAAGGTTTTCTCCCTTTTTCTTTGCGTAATGACTTCCTCCGGAAAGTAAAAATATCAAGATCGTGATAAATAAAATCTGCCTCGTCCGTAACCTTTCTAATACTTCCTAGCTTGCCGGGATACCACCAGTCATCATCATCCAGGAAACATACCCATTCTCCACCGGCTATAGCCAGTCCCCTGTTCCTGGGATGAGCCGGGCCGGCAAGCTTATTATCTTTAATGTAGCGAACCGGAATTTTCTTTTTGAACTCTTCAACCACTCTTTCCGTATGATCGGTCGAACCGTCATCGCAAACGATAACTTCGAAATCCTGAAAACTCTGTTTCTCAAGCGAAATCAAGGCCCGGCGGAGTTTTTCGGCCCTGTTTAAAGTAGGTATGATCACGGAAAAAAATGGGGCATCCTTATGCATATTTTAACCCAATAGTCTCATCCATCTGCCAAGGTCAGGATCAAGAAGCCAATATCTTTCTATGAATTTTTTATAATACAGGTAATCATGCAGCTTAAAGCCATTTCCGATCTTATCCATCAATGAACTTAATTCTCCGGGAGTGCTTACTTTGTGGCAATAACCCTCAAAATCAGCTAATGGGTTCATCAGCATTACATCGGAAAGTATCGGCACAATTATCTCGCAACCGAATGCCAATGCTTCAATTGATACTGCGCTAGATGCTACTAGTATCGCGCTGGCTTGACCTAGAAAACCTGCCAAATTACCTTCTTTGATAATATAATCCGTATCCGAGGGATCGATCCGGGCCTCCTTGAACGCTTTTTCAAACGGCATTGCCGGGTGCCCTTTAAACCAGATAGCCGGTTTATCACAACATCTTCCAAAGGAGGCATAAACAAAATTCAACAAAGAAACTGATTCTTTAGCGTCGATAGAGCCAATGACCAGCAGTACCGGTTCTTTCTGTTTAAAAGGCAACGGATTAGAAATGATTTTCTTAAGGTGCAGGTGCCGTAAGGCCTCGACGATCTCAAGATTTTTATATCCTGAATCCGCTAAAAGCTTACTCATCAATTCTCCGTTACAGGCAAGAATATCAGGCAAAGGCAATGCCCCCTTACCATCTCTATCGGTAATCTCCTCCAGATCATAAAAATAACTTAAATAATTCCTGGAAACACAGGTGTGCTGAAAACCAATTGTTCGCAAGGCAGGCCTTTGGTTATGCTTGGCAGAATTAAGCGCCTTTTCCCAGGCCTGCATTTCGGAAAAATATAGGCAATCTTTTAATCCTGGCACTTTTTTAAACAACTTATTAAAAATAATAGCATATAGGATACCTTCCATGCCCGGCCTTCCGGAAAAAGATTTCCTCCATAATGGTTTTACCAGGGGCGCGGCCCAAGAAGACAAAGGCTCAGAAATACACTTCTTTCTTACGGCAGGGAAAAGAAAGCTGCTGGTAATTACCTGTAAGGCCCATAAATATAACCCTTTGATTACATCCGAAAAAGAAATAAATTCCTCTAAGAAAAATATATTCTCTCCGTTTTTGATAAAATCCCTGGTTAAAGAAATGGAGCTTCTAAAATTTATGCCCTCCATCGGTACATAAATGAAAACCCAGCATATAGCCTTACCCTTATCCTCTAGTTTATCCTGCAACGGCAAAAAATATTTATTCTTAAATACCCCCTTTAAAGCAGCTTCCTTATCAAATGACGGGAAATAAGTCACGAACAAAGATGAGCCCTCCGGAGGAAGCCTTTTTTTGAAATCACCCAGCCGCTGGCGCAGTAAACAACCACGCGAATAAAAACGAAACAAAGTAGCTATGCCGCTAGATAATTCCAATAATTTTAAACGCCCCAGTATATTAAATACCGCTTCCTTTATTGATAAACCGGAGCGGGCAAGAAAAACAAACCGCATATTCAGGTTTTTCCCAAGACTCTCAAACGCCCTTCTTATGCCATAATCGGAGAGAGAAACCGCGCAGGCGGAATACATCTTATTTACAAGAAGGCTTTCGACTGCCCGGATTTGCGCTATCCGAAAGAAAAAATCAGTCTTTAAAGTGTTTTTCTCGGAAATATAGCTGAACCACCAGGTGCTGACATTGAGCCAGGGCAAAACTAACCAATCCTCAAGTGATCTGTTCTTTATTTTGCTTCTCCCTATTTCAGCCGACCAACTGCTTAGCCTGTCTCTTAAATAATAAACCTGCTCATTTATAAGAACCGGTGAATTAAGAATCACGAGCGAAGCTAGGCCTTGCGATTCCAAAGTATCCTTCACTTGCTGGATCAGCTTATAGTCGCTTGTCAAAGGAAAGAGGTCAACTCTGTCATATCTCTTTAACCGGCAAAGAGAATTAAGTTTGATATGCTTATCAAAAACCAACAAAATATTCATCTATTATTTCCCGTACATTTCATAGAGGCACTCAAGTATGCCCTGGCCCATATCTACATAAAGATGATTAACAAGTTTTTGGCCTATTTTGGGGGTAAAAGAATATGGAGCGTAATCATAATGGTCGTTATTTATCTTTTCTGAGAATTTTATCTTAACATCTTTGCCTAAGATCTCTCTGAGAATAGACACCATATCTTTGAATTTCATCGGGTGATGCCCGGCAATGATAATATGTTTATCCCGAAATTCATCCTTAAGGATATCGACGCTGAGCCTGGCGGCATCGCGAACATTGATATATTCCCGGATCTCATTGCCGCTGCCAGAACAAAAAACGCATCCTTTTTCCTTGGCCTGTTTCAGATACCTATATACGCTATTCTTTTCATTTGCCCTTGATCCATACAAAGAACCATAGCGCAGGATGGTATAATCAAGGCCGTAGCGGCGCCCATACTCTTCGATGTACAACTCCGAAGACTGTTTGCTGCAGCGGTAGAATCCGCCTTTTTGGCTATAGACATAGATGCTGCTGGCATAGATGAATCTCTTGGCTTTGGCTTTTGCCGCCGCTTCCAATATATTTAAATTCCCCATCACATTTAACCTGACGGTATCGAGCGATTTTGTCCTGGCGTCATCAAGATCGGATATACCTGCGAAATTATACACATAGTCGCACCCGGATACGGCATCAAGCACCTTTCTGGGTTCCATGATATCTCCCACAATCATATTCTGGCCCTTAGCCAGATAGGGAGAGCGCTTTAAATCAAAGATCGTGACTTTATGGCCCCTGCTGCTTAATTCATCCGCGACGTGACTTCCTAAAAAACCGGAACCACCAAACACAATGGTCTTAGTTTTCATTTTATCTCTCCTTATCAAGCTTTTTTAATTTATCGATCTGGGTCTCCCTCAAATAGCATCCCCTGCAAGCGGTAATAGTATGTGATTTACCGGCCATATGAACAGCTCTTAACTCGATCAATGCTTTCGAATTCCAGGCCTCTTTTATACTCGTCGTGCTGATATTACCTAAATCCAGAAGGCCCCGGTAATCTTCATTGCAGGGCAAAATCGTGCCATCGCACCAAACTACCACTCTCTGCCAGAGCTGATGACAGGCCCAGGGATAAATAAGGGGCTTGGCGTGCTGCTGCAAAGAAATCTCTTTTTTATATTCAATGACGGAAATTTCATCGGCATAGGGGCCCCAGAATTTCTTATAACCGGACAAATAACCATCCATATCCTTGCTGATCTCAGGCAACAAGACCGATTGGATCCGGATCAACGGTTTGGTAAGCCCTCTTTTTTGGCGCAAAGCCCAGAGATTCCTAACATTCCTGAGTAAAGTTTCGAATTTTGCCTTAATCCTATAACGCTCATAAAAATCCTTCCTGAATCCCTCGATCGAGATCGAGATCCGGTCAAGCCCGGAATTAATTAACCCCTTAGCCTTGGCTTCCGACAAAAGCATCCCATTAGTGTTAAAATAAACATCGATAAGGCCGCATTTCTTGGCGTATCTAACGAACTGTGTTAATTCCGGATGCAAAAGAGGCTCACCCCGGTCATTGAACTTGACCCCATAAAGCCCATTGTGCTTTCCCTCATCTAAAATCTTACGAACAAATTTCGCAGGAATAAATTGTTTTCTTTTACTTGCATCCAAATAAGTAGTAGCGCAGAAACTGCAACGCAAGTTACAGGCATTGGTCACCTCAATATCGATAAAAAGCGGGAAATCACCTGCTTCAAAGTTTACCGGCTGCTCTCTCCAGCGCCTGCGATATTCCCGGAACGCAGGGTCATTGCTCTTAAAAAGGCTGCGTCCGGAGATATTCTTATAAAGAGGCACCGGCGTAACTTTAACTTTTTTCATCTACGATAGGGAGTCTTTGTCCTGCTAAAACCATGTGATTTAAGCCAATGTTCGCTGGCTTGCAAACCTTGCTTGTCATCTACATCTAAACCACCCTGTTGAATAATGGGGAAAATACGCTTGCCCATCCAGGGAAACGGAGGTTGGCCGTCGGTGAAATCCATGCATCGGGGCCGGATAATCCATAATGAAGCATCGCAAAAATAGATATTACCCGTGCATTTCCGGTCACAGGTTACCTTAATGCCAAGCTTCTTGGCGTCTATTGCCGGAATAAGCGCGCCGTCTTTACCTATCTTTTTTGCCCGAACCGGGCTATATTGGTTCAGGAGGCCAACTGTAGCAACAGAATCGAGAAACGGATCTTTTTTCAGCTCCCTAATCCCCTTATCTATGTTTTTTGTCAAAACTGTAGCGGCATTGCAAAGTAGGATAACTATCATCTCCGGGAGTTCCCCTAAATCTTTTGAAATATATTTAACCCCATGCCGCAATACATCCTCCAGCAAGGCTTTGTCTGTAGCCAATATTTTTGGCCGAGCTATTATCCTGGCTTTATGCCTCAAAGAAATATTTGCAATCTTCTCTGAATCCGTAGAAACATATATCCTTTCGATGTGCTTTGAATGTAATGCGGCCTGTAAAGGATACCACATCAATGGCCTGCCAAAAATAGGGTAAATATTTTTATTCGGCACGCCTTTACTACCCTTTCTTCCGCAGAGTAAAGCGACAACCATCCTTATCCTCCTATAACCACCTTGCTGTAATGAAGCCGGATAAGCCCGGCAAATTCAAGAACCTTATGCTTCCTATCAGCTTCGGGAATAATGCTGATCTTTCCGGCTGGAGCATAATTAATCCCCAAGCGCGCGTATTTATCTTCGCCAAAGCGGTGATAGGGCAATAAGTTTATTCCCTCGGCAGAAATATCCCCGGCTAGCTCTGCGATCTTATGCGCCTGTTTTTCGTCCATGTTATAACCAGGGACAAGGGGTACCCTTAAATAAATTTTTGCCTTATCAAGGCTGAGCCTTTTCAAATTTTGGAGTATACCGGAATTTCCGGAACCTGTGTATGTATTATGCAAATCAGGATCGAGATGTTTAATATCGTACAGATAATAATCCACCAAACCTTTTACCGCCTCAAAATTACTCCAGGGTACCTCGCCGCAAGTCTCAATAGCTGTCCCAATACCATGACCCCTACATTCTTTTAAAAGAACTCCCGCAAATTCCGGCTGAAGTAACGGCTCTCCTCCAGAGAGGGTCAATCCGCCTCCGGAATTCAAGAAATACGGCTTGTCTTCTAAAAGCCATGGGATAACCTCTTCAATTTCAACTTCACGGATAAATTTGTTATCCGGGATAAAAGACTCAGGGTTACAACACCACGCGCATTTCAGAGAACAGCCATAAAGGAATAAAACCGATCTGATCCCCAGTCCGTCATGTATCGCGTAACGCTGAAAATTAAATATCTTCCCTCTCATATTAACAGGCCCTGGCAATAAAATCATCCTGGATCGGTTTGGACAGGTCAATAAACCGCGCGCTGTAGCCTCCGACCCTCACGATAAGGTCTTTATATAAACCAGGATCACTCTGTGCCTTCTTTAATTCGTCCCGGTCGACAACAGAATATTGCACGGACATCCCCCCAAGCTCAAAATATGTCCGCAATAACGCCCCCCATTTGATCAGATCATCATGCCGGGATACGATATTAAACGGCATAACCTGGTTAAAAACGATACCATTGGGCGCTTTCTGCGTATTTATGTCAGCAGCTGCATTATGCGTGGCAGTATAGCCTAAAGCTTCGGCGTATTGAGAAGGGGCAACCGAACCCGAAAGCATCTCGCGGGCAAATCTCCCGTCAGGCGTTGCCGATACATCCTCCCCCAATACCAAGTATATACCCATTGAAAATAAACCGATCACGAATTTAGCTTCAACATCCCCTCTTTTAATCCTATGCTTTTCATATTCTGAAGAAAAATTATCTACAAGCCACTTTGCCCAAAATTGAGCCCTTTTACCCGAAGCTCCATAACGGCTAAGGCTAAGGGATATATTACGCAATCCTTCAAACCCCTTCCAATTTGCCTCTAACGCCAAGAGTAATTCATTCATTGAGCAGCTCTTCCTTTTGAATACAAGCTCTTCAATTGCCATTAAAGAATCAGCTGCCGTAGCCAGGCCTACCCCTACAGCCCCGATCCAGTTATACCGGCAGCCTCCTCCCGCGTAATCAAAGCCGTTACTCCTCGGTCCCGGATGCATAAGGCTTAAATAAGGATTAGTCAGGGTATCTGAAAAATGCCGCTCTACCAAACTATTCATTAACACATTCATTTCTACGGCATAGCGTAATTGCTTGATGAATGCAGAGCTAAACTCATCCATTACCTTAAAAGAATCTGCCTTACCTGAATTTGGCCCTACTTGAGCATTATTCATTGGATTTATGCCGTTATACAAAGTTAACTCAACTACCTTTGCCAAATTAAAGAAACCGGCATTATTATGCCCGTTAGTATCAGCGGATACCGGAGAACTATTAGGGTCGGTAATGTTCTCCTGGCAGCCCAAGTCCGCGTAATGCCTTGCGTCCTCTAAAAGCACTCCCGCGTGCGAAACTAAAGACGGGATTATCACATCATCATTGATAAATTGAGGTAATCCGCTGCCCAGACGCACCACCTCTAACGCACTATCAACTAAGGCTTGCGGGGTTCCCTTATGGAGCCTTAGCGAAAGATTCGGCTCTTTCAAATGAACATGCGCCTGTGCCTCTAAAAACCTATAGGTGAGCTCATTAGTAATATCATTGCCCTTCTCATCTATTCCGCCTAATGTTATTTTATCATTAGTCCTGTCTCCGGCTAAACCCCTTCCTGTTTTTTCATCCCTTACGGACTGATATTCATAACATTTAAGGAAAAAACATTCTAAAAGCTCCTGCGCCTTTTCTTTTTCTTCAGAAGCCTTTACCCATTTCTTATATAAGGGATAGAGGTAATAATCCATTCTCCCGAGTGAATGGGAAACCCCCGACTCAGTAAGGAAATTGGTCATATGCATAAAATGTATCGCTTGCAAAGCCTCCCACCAAGATCTGGCGGGGAATTCAGGGACTTTTTTGCATATATCAGCTATAGCCATTAATTCTTTTTTCTTTTCCGGGGCAGCTGAAAGGCTTTTTTCTTCGTATACTTTAGCGCAGCGCCTGGCATAAAGCATCACCGCCTCCGCACAGATGATCATCGCCTCATACATCTCTAAACGCCGGCTATCTTTTTCTGACCCTAAGTTTTTCGCAAGCTTATCCCTCCGGCAGATTATTTCATTTTTTATTTCTTTTAACCCTTTGGTGACCACGCTATTGTAATCCTCTACGGTGTGCGAAAAACCTTTGCCAAAATTAGTCATAAATACCTGGGCTTTATTAATGAACTCCAACTCTTGGGGATAAGAGGCTTCCATATCTTTATATATATAAGCGCCTAAATACTTATCCTTCCAGTATGGCAGTATTTCCTCTTCAAGTATTCTTAAATCCTCCTGAGAAATTTCTACGGGCTGGATACCGCGCAGCGGCAGGTTGCGTAATTGCGTCCCGGGCCTGTTCTTAGAATCGCTCGATAGCCAGCCGGTATAATATTCCGGGTCAATCTCAATAGCCCCGTAGAAAGATATCGCGCTTCCGGCGATGAGCTGATCTTCAATGACCGGAATAGGAATGTTTTCAAGAACATAATAAAAAGCTTTTGCCTTGCGGATTGCCGCAGGTTCTGCCTCGTTCTTCCGATATCCGTCTGTAAATAATCTGGCCCGATGAATAGAAATCTCAGGGATCCTGGTTCCCAACAAAAATTTTTTTATCCGCTGAATACGCAGTTCTGCCTCAGAAGACCATTTAAGCACAAGATTATCCAGGAAATTTTCGCTCATAATATCAACATTACCTTGCTGTGTATCCGCCATCCAAAGCTATATTCTGCCCGGTCATCCAGCTAGCCTTATCCGAGATCAGATACATGGCTAGATCCGCTACCTCCTCCGGAGTTCCGCCACGGCCGATTGGATGCCAGCCATGCCTTGCTTTAAGCGTGGCCTTGGGGTCTTCTGTTGCATCCACTAATTTCATACTCATCTCGGTTTGAACCCAGCCAGGGCATATCGAATTAACCCTCACTTTTCCCGCCAAATCTAAAGCCAGGGCACGCACAAAGTTTGCTACGCCTCCTTTTACCGTACAGTAAGCCAGGCGGTTTTCTTTTCCTTTTAAGCCGAAAATGGAGCCGATAACCAGGATATTGGCATTCTTTGACTTCTTTAAACCGGCCAATGCCTGCCTGCAACACAAAAATAAGGAATCCAAATGCTGGCTCTGCAGATCCTTCCAGTTCTCAAAAGAAGTATCAAGCAGACTCCCTGGGATTGCCCTGCCGATGGAAACTACCAGGGTATCAATCCTACCATCCTTGTTGATTATCTCATCAGCAGTTTTCTTAACTTGGAGATAATCAACGGCATCACAGACGGATACTCTGGCTGAACCGTGTTTCCTTTTGATGATCCCTGCCGTTTCATTAAGATTAACTATATTTCTGCCTGAAATCCAGACTTTAGCGCCTTCAAGCGCTGTCTTAACTGAAATAGCCCTGCCTATTCCGCTTCCACCGCCTACTACCCAGACTGTGCGATTCTTTAAATTATTCATTTTAATATCCTTTCAAAGGGTTCAGTAAATCCGATATTTTCCTCTTTTAAACGCCAGCGGATCTCTTTAGGCAGATCAGTTATTATCTCTGTTTTTCTTCTCCCCTTCTCAATACATACTACTGTAAAACAAACCTGATCAAAAGGCATGGTAACCGATTTATCGCACTTGCCGAAATATCCCTTTGCAAGAACAACTGCCGGTTTCAGGTCATCCTTTAAGAAACCGAATACTTCCGCCGCATCAGCCAGGACGTAAGGAACCTTCGTTTCTTTATCCTCCACCGGTTTATTGCTGTGGAACCGGTCTTTGAGCACCATATATGAATCAGCTTCATTAAATGTATAACTTTTTGGCAAAAGGCGAGGCAGATCAAGAAGGCAATATCTCTTGGATACGCGATAACATTCCTTAATGAAACTCCTGTAATCAGGCACATGGTTTAATACGCCCAGAGAAACTACTAGATCAAAAGAATTATCGGCAAATTCAATTTTTTTCCCTGAAGTAACCCTGAAATCAGCTCCAGGAAAGACCTTCTTTGCAGCATCTACCATCCCTTCGGATACGTCAATACCAGTATATTTAATCTTTGGGTTTACGGTACGGATTATATTGTAGAAACCTCCGGCAGCGCAGCCAACATCCAATACCGACCTGGCTTTATATAAAAGCGGGAAAAAGAAAACTCTCTCGGATTCATAGATATCTTCCGGCTTATTCCTCAATTGCTCATAATAGCCGATTGCTTCATCTAAATCCCAAGCTTTAAAGTTTTGCCCCATTCAAACTCCTTTCGATTATATCCATAGCCTTATTCATCAGATCTTCGGGTCCTAAAGTTATCCTTAAGTGCCTAACGGCAGGATAATGGAACGGGCCTTTCAGAAGCAATCCTTCTTTAGCGGCAGCATCCACAACCGATTTTACCGTATCCGCATCTTTCAATTGCAATAGGATTGAGTTTCCTGCTTGGCCGTGTGTGGGTATATTAAGTTTTTTCGCCCGATCTGTTACAGCTTTCCTGCCGAGCTTGACTTCTTTGACGTAATCTTCAACAATATCCATTCTTGTCAGGAAAAATTCTATCAACTTGACAGCCACTCCGTTTATTTCGGAAATCGGCTTGACTTTCTTTAAATCCGCGATTCGCTGCACGTTAGATACAATAAGACCGGCTCGCAGCCCCGCCATACCGAAAGCTTTGGAAAAGCTCCTGGTTACGATAAGGTTAGGGTATTGACCGATCAAACCTATAACTGTTTCTGGATAAAAATAGTGGTAAGCTTCGTCAATAACCACTAAGAAATCTTTCTTCTGCGAAAGTTTAAGAATGGCCCCTAACTCTTCTTTGCTAAAAATCCGCTCTATCGGCTGATTCGGATTGGGCAAGCATACGATCCTGGTGCGCTCTGTGATGGCGTTTAAGATATTCTCAAAAGGCAAAGAAAGATCATCGGAGAACCCAACTTCCACGGCCTTTGCGCCAAACATCTGCGCGTATATTGGATACATGGCATAACTTGGAGAAATCAATAAAGCTTCATCACCTGACCCGATATATACCTCAAAGATTGTCTTTAACGCCACATCAGACCCGTGGCTCAAAAGCAGGCATTTTGGGCTTACCCCTAAAATAATTGAAAGTTTGTCGTAAAGAGGGCCAATCTCCGGATAGGACATAATCAGCTCTGGTGTAATAATCTTTTGTATCTCTTTCCATAACGGTCCCGGCCAATTAGAAGTGCGCTCGTTTCTATCCAAACGTACCTTATCCAGTCTATCAAGATAAGGCATATCTAAACGTTCAATTTTTTCTAAATGCGTCTTCGCTTTCATCAAATTTATCCTCCGAATCAATATTTCGCCCTTTTCTTGCGAACACATCCATATAATTACCCTTTAAAATCCCCATGAGATTCAAAACTTTCATCACGGCAGTTGTTATAAGCATAATTGGATATAAGGCAAGTACTATAATTTTGTGATTGATAAAGCAATGCCGATGTAAGAAATTCTTATTAAATAACTTTTTCCAGAATTCCGTTGCTGTTACGTCTATACAATTGTGAAAAATCTCCACCTTTTCAAATCCAGCAGCACGCAAAGCGTAGGTTATGGATTTTGAACTAAATAACGACACATGACCGAGGCTAGACATACTGTTATCATTTTTTAAAAAAGAAAACGCAAAAGAATCTGAAGCTGGAAAAGACAAATATACGATTCCTCCCGGTTTTAACCACTTATAGAATTTTTGTAAATAAGCCACGGGCTCTAAAAGATGTTCTAATGTTTGATTCGAATAAATTATATCAAACTTTTCTAAAAAAACCGATTCGTCTAACTCGTGGAGATATAATATTCTTTCTCCTTTAAAATCTTTCAGACGATTTCTTGCTCTTTGAATCCTATAGTCATCAATATCTACGCCATATATATCGTATATCTGCTCTGCCTTGGCAAGTAAACGGCCTGTTCCGCATCCATAATCTAAGAAAACTCCTGCCTTTTGCCTACCCCTTAATCGTTCCAATACCGGATAAGACTCAGGTAACGATTCATCTATATATCCATATTTTATTTGTTTTTCATACCACCATTTATCTAAGCCGCCATAGCCAGTAACATATATCTCACTATAGCAGTCTTCCGAAGGAAGCGGATTCATATATACAAAATCACAGCAGGAACACTTATAATATTTGCATCCATCAATTTCACTTTTATCTAGCACTAAGAAGGTCTTATCTGAATGACAAATAGGGCATTTCCTGTATTTCAACAAATCCTTCGAGCTCCATTCCATGAATTTCTTTCGAGAATATTCGTAAAAATCAATGAGAAACTTGCATGCAAAAACATAAAGATCTTTATCCTTATACGTCCTCATTGAATTAATGGTAAGTTCATGCAGCCTCTTTAGCTTATTGGTTACTTTCACCATTTAATCCTTTTCTTGAATATTCCCATATTAAATAATATTTTCATATCGTTTTCCGCAATCCCGAATATTTTCGGCCAAAAATAGAGCAACGGCAACAGAGCTAAAGTATATAGAGCCAATTCCAATGCAAAATTAACGAGAAATTTATAGTATAGCCCAAAAATATTATCGCCAACAAAAGTTACCAGGAATGCTAATATCCATAGAACCAAGATGCTTAATGTCTGTTGAACCAAAGATCTCCAAAATGAGAAACCAAGATGCTTCGCATTAAAGTAAAGTTGCACGTTAACTGCAACCACAGCCATTAAAATAGTTTTAATCGCTAATCCTTTCGCCCCTAAATTCAATCCCAGCATAGATATAGGAGCTATCAGGAAATATGTTGCCGGCACTCCAATGAGCATAAATACAATACCAATATTTCTATATAATCTAGTCTGCCCGGTAACGTAGAATACAGAACCGCTCAGTTGGCCATAAGTCTGATATATAGGAAAAAAAGAAAGAATCGCAATCACCGCTGCTGCATCAGCATATTTCGCTCCACCAAATAAATAAACGATTTTATGCGCTTGGACACTGATAAAACATGCTAAAAAAGCAGTTATTGCACAAAATAATGGGACCTGTCGCTTAAAAAGAGCTTGCATTCTTTCGATATTATTATCTTGAGAGGCGATTGCAAATTCCCTCATGAATAATGGGGTCATGGTCCCGCTAAAAATAAAACATAAAGCGCATAATTGTAGCGAAAACCCGTAAAAACCTTGCTGGATACTTCCGCCGTAAATCTGCAATAGCCATCGATCAAATATGCCCGTAACCATAGCGAATAAACTATATACTGCTAAAGGATGTGCATATGTATAAAACTCATTAATATACTTCTTAACTTCCGAAAGGCGTAATTTAGAATTTTTTAAAATCTCATAATCATATTTTTTTATCACCAGCCCAAAAATAACTATTAGCAGAAACATGACCGCGTAGTTATATAAAAAGTAAGTAAAGAGATTTAATTTAGTGCTTAAAAATAATGCTGCTATTAATACTAAACCTATAACTTTCTGCAGAAGTTTTCCTATTTCTGCCGCTACAGTAAATCCATATGCATCTGTTATCTGATTTATTATGCTAGCCACCCAGGTAAGTAGCGCAAAAAATACGGCCATATAAACGTAATATAACTTTTGATCCGGCCAAAGAATAGGATATACACCCCATAATCTAGCAATAATAACGAAAATTAATATTGATACCCCGACCAAACCCATAAAATAACCATAAAAAGAAACAAGTTTGTATTCTTTCGGCTTTTGCGAAAGCTTAGTATAAAAACAAATTGATGTGCCCATATCAAAAAAACTTAGTAACTGATTGAAGAAATTTGTCAGAAAGCTGAAATCGCCATATACTTTCGGACCGAGCCACCTGGGAACAATAGCCTGATGCACCATGCCAATAAATAGCCCTGCTACATTAGTTGATAATTTATAAAAATACCTTTTTTTTAATGAATCTTTAATCATTGCCTATCCTGAATAGATTTTAAAAAACCAAGCCATTCTTTACGCCAACTTTTAGAAGAATGCGCGAATTGACAACAAAATTCTTTTCTGACGGCCTGAAGTTGATCTCCTTCCCACCAGCTTTTAGGATCAACCCAAACCTTATTGACTTTTTTTGCTGCCGAGTAGGGATCATCATGCAAGATCCCCACGTCGCGCAACCGATTAAAAAAAGGAGTGGCATATTCTGAAAAATTATAGTGGCTCTTGTTGCAAAACAAGATTGTAGGAACGTTTATTACCAGGGATTCCAAAAAGCTTGTATTCAGATGGTCAATTACTACAAGTCGCGCTTGGGAAAATTTAGTTGTCAATCTTCCACCGATCAAGAATTGGTCTTGATTAAGAATTCTACTAAGAAATTCCTTCTCATTGGTGCCATAATCTTCAAAGTATGGCCTATATTTGATACTTTTCATAATGCTTGTTTCAAGTGTTTTCAAAAATTTAAGTTTATTGCTAAAATAATCTGTAAGTTGCTCAGGCGTAAGGAATGTAGCTAATCGGTACATATATGCGGGAGAAATCGTACCGACAAAAATTAAAGTATGTTCCTTCTCTTTGTGTTGTTTAAGTTTGCTAAGCATTGGCGAAGGCAAGGCATAATACTTGCTAGAAGTATATACATTATCGTGTTTCCATCCCCAGGTAATAAATTCACCTCCCGTTGCATACTCTACCTTCCCATTTGGTAAAGATAATAATTGTCCGTATCCTCCGCCATGCTGAACAGATATCCACCGGCCGCCATTTTCTAAAATACTGCCTATTTGGGATGCTTTTTTAGCGGATGTATATATGTCATTACCAATCCAGATGTTTATTTTTGGAGTAATATTTTTTTTCGTTTCATAGCTTACTAAAAGGCTGTCTGGAAGATATTTTAATAGTAATCCCTCTATAATTTCCTCGAATTTATTACAAGCTCCAAATTCTAAATTGAATTTAGTTATACCTTCTCTATTGCCCTTAATAACCCGCCCGCCTTTTTCTTCGATCTTCTTAAGAAATAATCCTGGTTTGCATGCGAATTGAATACGAAACCTATCAAAAACGGACATCCCATATATTAATCCTAGATGCACTGACGAGTTTTTAAGATTCAACTCATCTGTATAATTAAAAACTGACTTCGCCGATGATTTCAGGAAATCAACAACTCTATTTTTTACTTTACCGGAGTTCTCCCCTAAAATCTCAAGTGAGTATGCGCCTTGAGTACAATCTATTTCTTCATAACCAAGAAAATCAAATTGCCCGGACTTAATAATCTCCGACATTAATGATAAGTTATAATAATGGCTTTCATTTATTTTCTTAGCAAAATCCCAGAAATCATTACTAGCGGCATCATGATTCTTCAATATTTTTACCATGAATCTATTTTGTAAGCAGCCAACATTTTCTAGACGCTTATACCTATCATATAACATACCTAAACAATGAGTAAGCCATAATATCGTGCAAGCCCTCCAGTATGCTTCGTTATGCGTAACATTAAAGAATTCATTCATGATCTCAGTTAATCTAGGAATTATACGGTCGGAAAGTGAATCAATGTACAAAGATGCTTCCAGGATATCCGTGGGGTTTTGCCAAGGCGAAGGAGCGAGTTTAAATCTATTTTGTTCCCAGAATTTGCGCTTCGGATTATGTGAAAAGCACCAGGGCCCAAAAAACAGAGCGCTCTCTTCATCTTGAGGCCAAAAATCTTTATAACCGGTTAAAATTAGTTCGCGCATTATATATTTTAATTATGATTAATTATAGCTATTACTCTCTCCCTGCCCCGGCCATCTAATAAAGTGCGGCTTAATTTAGATATAGATTTCCTCATTCTATTGTCGCCGATATAAGTTACCAACGCACTGACAACCCTATTCGGGGAAACCGCATCATCCCACCGACCAATATTTAAACTTCCGGTACGCGTAGAATACTCTTTAGCGACTTTGCTTTCATGCTCAATAGAAGGGGCAATGACTGCCGGCCTGCCTAAATAGGCGCATTCATATAGAGTGCGGCCTGCAGAAGTTATTACAATATCCTGTTTACTCAGCAATTTCAGGAAATCATGGGGATTCTTAACTATTTTAAAATTTTTATCATTACCAACAAGGCCATGCACTACCTTATCATCGCTATAAGACGGCCCTAATATAATATTAAATTTACAACCTAAAGGCTTGGTATTACGTAGCACTTGGATAACCTTTAATGTCAAACCAGCAGGATCTGATCCGCCCATAGTTATCATAATTTCCCTAACCTTATCGCGTATTGGCATTACTATGGATTTCTTTGCCATGACAAAATAATCTAAACCTAGGTATTTCTTTGTCTTGAGGCTCAAACGAGCATATGCCATAAACTTACTTACTAATGAATCATTAACTAGGATATCAGGACTAGAAGAACATTTACCTAGCACGTCAAACACAATAGTACCTATCTTATTATTCCGGGCATATTTGTATAAAAATTTATAGGGGTCAACAAGTAGATCGACGATTATTTTCCATGGTTTATATTTTTCGCAAAGTTCTATTATAGAATCATCGCTATTGTCATCAGTAGAGATCGTTACAACAGGTACTTTCTTTGCTTTAACGAATTTAACGCCATCGGCATAATCCTTCATCACAAATATAGGCTGGCAGTCACTTGGCAATCCCTTTGCGACCAGCAGGCATCTATTAATATGCCCCATAGAAACACCCCAAACCTTACCGCCGTCAACTCTAAAGAGAATTATTTTTTTCATACTAACTTTACTATCTCTAGACAATGTCATCCGTTGTAATTAAACCCATTTTAGGAATATTGCGTTTAACTCTTTTACCTTTTATGCTAGACCAGTCGGTAACCTTACTGTTCTCGGCAGATGGCGCGTAAAACAACACATCCCCATCATTAAGAACTGCTCCAGACTTTATCTCAGCAGAAGCATACATACCTCTACGCTTATATAGCCGTGGGTTAAACTCGCATGTTGCCGGCTCTTTATGGCCGCTACCAAAAGCTTTTTCTGTTTCCCTGACTGCCTTGATAAAATTTTTTAGATCAGTAGGATCCATTGAGCACCTTTGGTCAGGCCCGGGTAATGACTTATCGACGGTAAAATGTTTTTCGATTATATTTGCGCCTAGCACGAACGCCGCAAAGGGGATATGCATGCCTTCGGTATGATCGGAATACCCAATAGGACAATTCAATTTCTCTTTCATTGTCTTTATAGCTAAAAGATTGCAAGATTCTGCAGGAGCAGGATAACAGGATGTGCAATGTAAAACTATATACTCAAGATTCCCTGTCTCTTCAACCCACCTTAGAGTTTCTTTTACCTCCTCCATAGTGCTCATGCCAGAAGATAGCAAAATTGGTTTTTTTAACGATGCTGCCTTTTGAATTAAATCTTTATAATTGAAATCCATGGCTGCAATTTTTATAAGCGCAGGATTTTGTTTCTCAATGAAATCTAAGCTGAGGAATTCTTCTGGGGTTGAGAACAAATTTATCCCTTTTCCCCTGGCGAAACCCCATATTTCCTCCTCTTTTTCATGAGGTATTTCAGCTTCAATATCATAGCGATAATCGGGATGGCTCGGGTGGAGGAACTCTTTTGTTATAAAAGTCTGAATCTTCACCGCGTCTGCTCCAGATTCCCAAGCTGCTGCGATCATTTTCTTCGCAAGCGAGACGTCCCCGTTATGGTTTATGCCGATCTCAGCAACTATATAAACCGGGTGACCGTCGCCGACCATTTTGTTGCCTATTCTCACTGATCTCATAATCAACCTCTTACTTAATTAAAATACAGATGTTTTTCTGTGAAAAAACGGATAGCGAATAAATTTATTATTGCCCCCTCTTGAAATCTCCATGATAACGTGCCTATAGCCAGATATGCCCATTTTATTTTCGTCTAAAGAAATACTATTTATTGAATCAGACACATAATGATATGCGCAGCCTAAACCTTCGGGTAAATATTCTCTAAGATGCGAAAAAAGATAATCCTTTCCTTTTACAACGGCAGACCGTGTAATTATAAATGCCCTTCCTTTGCTTGTGAGGCGCTTGTCCATTTCGCTTAGAATATTTAAGGTTATGCCCAAGCCGAACGGCTCACCACCGTCTGAATCAACCGGTCCCGCATCAGTGTGCCTAAAAGAAATGAAGGGCGGATTTGAAACTATTAAGTCAAACCGGGTATCCGCTTTTTCAAATAATGATGCGCAAGTAAAATTGCAATTCCGTACGTTATTTAAACTGGCATTCAACCTGGCTAATTCAACGGCCTTTTTATTAATATCCGTGCCTATAACATTCTTACAAAAATGGGCTATGGATATTGCTTGTACACCCACACCGCAACATAAATCAATTCCGTTCTCGAAATAAAAAGACAGATCATTTAGTCTTCTCTTTAGAAACGAAGCAAAGTATAAAGAATCGTAGCTAAGAAAGGTAAAACCGGGATCAGTTCTATCAAACCTGGAGGTTATAAAGTATAAGCCATTGTACGGCACAATCCTATAGGCAAAGCGCCATATTTTTTCTTCGATTTCACAAATCATGCCTTCGCTTATCCAACCATCTATGACATTCTTAGTGAAAAACCGTTCCCACTCTTTAATGGAGAAGTCCTTATTGATGAAGAAAGCGTCACGGATAAAATTCAAACCTTTATCTAAACCCAACTTCAAATACAAAGTAGGCTTAAGCGATATGGAAAAAATGTTGTTCCCGTTTAAAGAGAATCGACTAAAAACACCAATTTCATTTAATATCAGTGGAACAGAAAACAGGTACTTCCTGAGGGGATACCGTTTTAATCGGTCATAGCCTTTTTCCCTTAATGAATCTACCAAACATTTCATCTCTTTAGACATTTACCAGTTCTCAATTTGACTTACCCTCTGGTTTATTGCCAAGTTGCTCTGTAGAAGGCCTGTGACATTTCTTACAGCACGGAATAGATAGCCTCTCTTTATTCAATTGTATCTTTCTGTATCTTTCCATTTCTTCCCCAAGCCAAATATCCTTTATTGTTTGTGTCGCCAAATCACCTATTTTTGTATCAAGGTTCCAGTCAGAAATACAAAGTGGCACCTTGCCGTTCCAAGTAATAGTAATCCTCTGCCAAGGGTACTGACAAATAAAATTACTATCCTGGGGGACTTCTCTAAGTGAATAATCGTTTTCCGGATCAAAATTTATTTTATCGGTAAAATCTTTAAAGTGGTTGTAATATGCTTTCGGGTCTTCCTTGATATAAGTCCATATCGCCTGAATCTTAAGTAAAGGAAAACCATCCCCTATCCTGTTTTTTAGTATATAAAATTCTTTTAGCTTTCTAGAAATTCCTTTAAATGTACTAGGCTGCCTCAGAGTATTATAATGTTTTTCTAAGCCATCTACGGATACAGTCAGATAATCAAGGCCTGCTCTTATAAGGCCTTCAGCAAGTTTCCCTTCCAAAAGGCTACCGTTAGTAATAAAAGAAACTTCCTTTATTCCTTTCTCTTTGGCGTATTTTATCATTTCAACTATAGCTGGGTTTAGAGTCGATTCTCCTCTCCAGCTAAGCCGGATTGAGTAAAGTCCATACTTGGCACATTCGTCTATGCCCTTACGATAAAGATCAAAATCCATATCCCCGTAATCTTTTCTGTCTATGTGCGGCCTGAAACACATTGGGCAGCTAAGGTTGCACCTAAAACTTGCTTCAAAATCAACATGAAGCGGAAAAGGAGCTATGTATTGCCATTTAGGATAATTGAACCACTGATAACGATTGATGCAATAATCATTAAAGAATCTTCTCTTTTCCTCCCACAATCTCTCACGCTCATAAGAATCAAGAGAAAATTGATGGTGATTTATTTTCATCTCCTGCTGTGCAGTATCTACTTTCGACACGTACCCTCCTATATTATATTGCTTAAAGCTTTTGCTAAATCTTTGAATGCGAAATTTAATGGCAAGTTATTCTCTTTTAAAAAACTCTTAGCCTTTTTGAGATCTTCTGCTGTATCAATGGAAAGTTTAAATCTTGAATAATCGCGCCTGAGGTTATGATTATAGTAGCGTATCCTATAACGTGTAGGCCTGTTCAAGAAAAAATTATTTACGTGTTCCCGCTCTTCTTTCAATTTAGCCTCTTGTTGGGCTTCCTGTAACATCTTAGATGTAAATATTTCAACATCCGTACCTTCTGGAAAATTAGTAGCTTGCCTATTGCTCAAATAATCTATATCTTTCATATTAAAAAGATAGTATTTCACCATTTCATCAACGATATCAGGGAGAATAAAAGGGCAATCAGAAGTTATACGAATCACAATATCTAAACCAAACTTATCTGCCGCCTTATAATAACGCTTAATGCAATCATCTTCACTCCCTCGATAAAAATCCTGTTTTCTTTTTTTAAGCCATCTCTCCAGAATATCATCTTTTGGATTTGTAGTAGTAGCTACAATTATTTTATCGACAAAGCTGCACCCTGATAGTCGTTTTAACAAATATCCCAGAATGCTTTCGCTATCCACAAGCTTCATCAAAACTTTACCTGGGAGACGAGTAGAGCCCATTCTTGCCTGAACAATTATGCCGACTTTTTTATTAATACCTCTTGGGAAGTACATCTATAGCTACTTTTCCTTTTAATAAGGATTCAACATTCCCATGTTTAAGTGCGTTTTTAATAATACCTAACACCTCGGAAGCAACAGCGATACTATGATCAATATCTTTCGGGGTGTGGGA
Organism: bacterium; assembly: GCA_004298075.1. Classification (GTDB taxonomy): domain Bacteria; phylum Omnitrophota; class Gorgyraeia; order Gygaellales; family Profunditerraquicolaceae; genus UBA6249. Next base: position 33,514 of record SCRK01000215.1, read on the forward strand.
AAATGATATAAAATGTCCGTATCCTAAGAATACACCTCTGACAAGGCATTCTTGGCGAAATACCGTTTCTAGTAGTTCCTCCGATACACCGGCTGCTTCTTTAAATACCAAAAACGTCTTGTGCACCATCCCTTCACACATAACATCGATCCCGCTCTCTTTCGCAGCATCATTTAAACCCTGCTTAAGCTTTAAACCAAGCGATAATATATATTCATTAACTTTTCGCTTCTTAAGGATATCAATTGTCTTAATGGCTGCTGCTATCGATAAAAGCTCTCCGCCGTAGGTCGAAGATATAAAAACCTTCTCTTCAACTGCATTCATTATCTCTCGTTTACCGACAACTGCAGATATCGGATACCCATTTGCCATAGCTTTACCAAAAGCACTTAAATCAGGCGTAACCGAAAAATACTTCTGAGCACCTCCCAAATCTAAGCGGAAACCAGTAATTATCTCATCGAATATTAAAAGCGCGTTATTTTTCTTGGCAACCAAAGCCACTTCTTCAAGAAAATTCTCTTTAGGCAAATACATTCCCACCGGTTCCAAAATAACTGCGGCTACCTTCCCAGGATTAGTATCAAAAATCTTAATTAATGATTCTATATCGTTATACTTAAATTCGAAAACAAGATTATTCAAGGCTTTCGGTACACCGGCATTCTTTATAGTCCTGGCTATCGTCCAGTCATGCCAACCGTGATACCCACAGACCGCTACTATTTCCTTGCCTGTATAGGCACGCGCTATCCTAACCGCTGCAGACATCGCCTCAGAACCACTCTTTAAAAACCTCACTCTTTCTGCAGAAGGGACAATATCACAAAGTAATTCCGCTAATTCCACTTCGGCATTATTTGAAAGACTATACAAAATGCCTTTAGACATTTGTTTCTTTACGGCTTTATCAACTTCGTCATAAGCATGGCCTAAAATTATTGGCCCTAGTGCTAAAGGATAGTCTATGTATCTATTGCCATCAGAATCCCAAAAATAAGCTCCCTTGGCTTTTTCCGCAAACACAGGACAAGTGCCGTAACCGATGCCTAATGGAGATTTAGATAATGTCAATACGCCATTAAGTAATAACTTATTTGCCTTTTCCCAAAGTTTATAAGACTTTTTGTATCTACCCGAATTATTCATAGAGACCGCCTCATTCATAAAACTCACTTTTTTTTGTAAGCCAGCTGGTCAAATCACCAATTGACACCCAAACAACACAATCTCTGCAAATCTTATGATTATCATATTCTTTTTCTATCTGATAGCGCCTCACATCTTTTATGGCTTTTGAATTCCAGATCTCATGAAGCGTATTTTTCTTCGCATCGCCTACTTTTATCTCTGTGTTCCAATCTACAGAACACACAGTGGCTTCGCCGTTCCAGTTAATCACTAACGCATACCACATTATTACGCAGGGATACCTTGATTGAGAATTTTCATCAGTAACCTTAACGTTTTTTATAGCACCGCCCCAGCTATGTATTCCGGTAACTTGCACAAAATCCGCGATCCCTTCCCATCTAGCAAAAAACTCGGCGATTTCATCTTTAGAAACTTCGGCGAATTCCATAATCTTAACCCTAATAAAAGGCTTATGTAATCCTCTTTTATCCCTTTTTTCTAAGAGAAGACGCACATTTCTCTCAACCTTGGATAAACAATTAACTCCCTTATGTTTTTTAAAGGTAGTGGCCCTTGCCGCATCAATGCTGACAGTTATATCATCTATCCCAGAGTCAATAATTTCATCCATAAGCTTATCTGTCCACGATAATGCGTTAGTATTGATATGAATCGTTTTGGCCACATTTTTCTTCTTGGCGTAACGAACCATCTCTAAAAAACGGGGATGCAGGAATGATTCACCGTCTTTATGAAAATTAAGCATGAGCAGCTTCTTATATTTTGACGCTTCATCAATGATCCGGGTGTAAAGCTTCCAATCCATTAACCCTACGCCTTTTGACGCCCTAGTCCGCGGGCAATAGACGCACTTTAAATTACAACGATTAGTTGGTTCGATATTTAGCACATTCGGAAAATCATTATTAATAACCCGTTTAATCGTGGATGCCTTAAGACAGGTCAATGTGCCTTTTACATAATCGGCATTAAGCGCTTTGTGATATTTTTTTGTAGGCCCTCTTCCCATTTTATCTTCTATTACCTTACTTTTAAAATGCGGTAATTGCCTATGTAAAGTTCATGAATCCCTGTACCAAAAAAACTACGGATCGCATCCTTCGGAGTGCAAACTATAGGTTCGTCATTATCATTAAATGACGTATTCAACACAACAGGAACATCAGTTATTTCCCGGAATTTATCTATAAGCGTCCAATAACGCTTATTAGTTTCCTTGATTACCGTCTGCACCCTGGCTGTTCCATCTTTATGCACTACCGCGGGTATGATTTTCCGCTTATCTCTATTCACTCTAAACACCTTTTGCATAAATGGGCTCGGAGAATCAATTTCAAAATAATCTTTCTGATATTCTTCTAACACCGAAGGAGCAAATGGACGATACCATTCACGATGTTTTATAAGCCTATTTATTTTATTTTTCATATCAGGGTCGCGCGCATCTGCCAGTATCGAACGATTCCCTAGTGCGCGTTGCCCAAATTCCATCTTTCCTTGAAACCAACCGATAACTTTATTCTCTGATATCGCCTTAGCTGCTTCTTTTTCAGGATTTTCTAATCGCTCATAAATAACAAGGGAGTCATCAAGCGCAGCTTTAATCTCTTTATCTGAAAAACCTGGCCCCCAATAATCATGTTCCATAACGAATTTCCTCTTTTTTCCTAAAACATGATTCCAGTAATAAAAAGCTGCTCCTAACGAACAACCTGCGTCATCAGCACTTGGCTGCACCCATACTTCAGAAAAGCCAGATTCTGCCGCTATACGGCCATTCATTTTGCTGTTCATTGCTACGCCGCCAGCTAAACAAAGGGTTTTGAGGCCGGTTTTCTTCTTAAGATATGCGCACATGTCCAAGACAACATCTTCTACGCATTTTTGAAAACTTGCTGCTATATTTATGTGGCGATCTATCAACTCGTCACTAGCTTGGCGCTCAGGCCCAAACATCTTTATGAATTGGTCGGAATAACGCCGAGAGCTCCAGATATAATAAGTAAAGTAATCAAGATCAAAACGCAATTCACCTTTATTTTTATCAAACCGCATAATTTTCTTAAACTTATCATAATATTCCGGTTTTCCATAAGCTGCCAACCCCATAACTTTCCATTCATCACTATTTGCTCTATAGCCCAAATATTGCGTTATAGCTGCATAGACCTGGCCTAAAGAATGAGGAAATTCCGTCTTCCCTAAAGAACGAAGTTTATTGCCTTCTCCTATAAAAAATTGATGGGTAATATCGTCCCCATACGCATCTATTGTAAGGATGGCTGCTTTGTCATACGGAGAAACGAAAAATGCGCTGGCAGCATGAGTATGATGGTGCGGGGCATAATGTAATTTTATCTTCCCGTCTGAGAAGCTTATTGTCTGATCGATAAAAGCTATCTTCTTGTTACGTTTATCCCCTTTTATATGCCGCAAGAGATTATTTGGTATGTAATGCAAGAAATGCTTATGATACCGAATAGCCGCTGCAGAATCCTGCGGCTCAAGTTCATGGCCTGGATTCCAGGCAAACACAATATGGTTAACGTCTTTAATTTCTATACCCGCAGTTTTTAAGCAATATTCAACTGCCCTTGTAGGATAGGAATCTGAGAATTTAATTCTATCGAATCTTTCTTCCCTGGCAGCTGCTAAAAGTTTTCCGTCTTTGATTATCGACGCAGCAGAATTTGAATCATTGAGTCCTAGGATATACATAAATTCTGACTCCCCTTTCTTTTGGAAGCACCCAATATTATATCTAAGCTATTTTCCCCCTGGTTAAAGAGGAGATCTAAAGTAGACATATTAGGAGCGAAACCTTCGTATAACTGCTTATAAACAGGACATTTATAATCAAGCCACTCTATAGATATGCCGCGGCTTAAAAAATCTTCTTCTTTTAAATAGTCCCTTCCGGATGCGCCGCAAAGATAAACATTAGCTTTATTTATGCAGCATATCTCTAATATAAGATCAGACCCGCTATTTGTTCCTACTTCTAATTGCGAACAAAAAAGCATAGGCGTAAATATTCCCAGGTGTTTTCTAAAAAATTCTATGAAGCCCATATTCAAATCAATAAGCCGATCATACTCATTTTTATTAATTAAACCACTGAGCTCATCATAATATTTATCGAAATAAGGTGCTTTGGCGTAAAAATGCAATATCTTCTTAGTCAAGTCATCTTTCCAATCCTGAGAATTATCTATTTTTACATCCATAATTGCTTGTGTATATCTACCCTTGGTTAAAACCGGTATCCCTATATAAGATGTCTCACCCTTAGGCGAAACTATCAGATTTCTATTTTCGAAATATCTTTTTTTAAACTGAACTTGGTCAAATACCACATACAGATCAGCAATGGCCATCTTGTAAAAGAATCCTAACCATGGCATAAACTCAGGTTGATGTATAGCTATCTTCATTTATAGTATGGGTCACCTATTTAATAAACGACTTTACCATGTGGAATGTTTCAGCGTATGGCACGTTAACTTTAGCACCTGCTGCGCTATTCTGTTTCTTGACGAAATCTAACCAGGAATAATTCACATTCTTCATCTCTGATTCAAAAAATTTCAGAAGCCTGATTTTATCATCGATGAAATCGGAAATATTTACATAATAGTTATCGTCTTGAGTATTATCCATTATGTACCAGTTACTGCGATACATCAACACTTTATCGCATTTTCTGCAGGCTCTCATCGAAACATAGCCTACAGTAGCATGATCAGCATGGCTATCATTCAATTGATGCGTATAAACACAATCCGGCTTTATCTTATTTACTATTTCCTCAATCTCAAGAACAAGTTTTTCCGTAGGGATAAGGACTATTGGATCTTTATTACAACAAATTAATTCTGCCTTGAGATATTCAGCACTCCTTTTACCTTCCTGCTTAGCTTTATAAGCGCTTCTTATGCTTTTTTTTGTCTTACTTTTATATCCGGAATTTGTCACAACTATTATATATATCTTGTCTCCCTGCCTCTTGTGCCTGAGAAGCGTACCTCCGCATCCCAACTCTACATCATCAAAATGTGCCCCGATAGCTAATACTTTCATAGGCTTCTCCCTTCTTTCTTCCAGAATTAATTATGAAAAAGTTTTATCTGAGCAAAATCACTTATCTTTGGCCCACCATTCAAATTCTTTAGCTCTTTACTTTTAGCGTTAATAATGCTTATAAAATAAATTTTATTTTTTTTAGCAGCCTTATAGTCGCTCTTGGCATCCCCAAAAAAAATCGCCTCTTTCGCGTCTATTTTATACTTTTTCAGTAGCCCAGCCGTATTCTTAGTTTTATCCTTAGGTGATCCAAGAATTTCATTAAAGAGCCTATTTATTTTCTTCTGTTTCAGAATATACCTAATTTCCTTTTGCGGAGTTCCGGAGATTATAAAACAATTTTTACTTTCACTATTTAATCGTTTTAAGAAAGCCTTTGCTCCTTTTATATATGGCGCAGCGATAACTTTCTTAACTACAAGCCTGGAAAAATATCTATCCAACATATTGATTATCTTAGAGTTAATTTCTCTACCCAAAAGGTTCTTATAATAGTATTTAAATTTCTCATAGCGGGAGACTCCGCCATTATTACGATGATAATCCATTACTTTCTTAGAAATAGCTTTGCCGTATTTATTGAACAACTCACCGAAAGCCTCGGTCTTTATATCTAAGCTGTCGACAATAACCCCGTCAAAATCAAAAAAGAAAGAGCTGTATTTACTTAAATCGATCTTCATATCCCTTAATTGTAGATCCCTAAGACTGTGCAGGGAGAAGCGTCGGCTCCTGCCACAAGTATGGGCGCGGCTATGACTAAATCAGGTTTACGGCGCAAATCAGCCAAGCGCATATCTTCGATCAATAAAATATTCCTGCCTAAGAAGGCCTTATGAGCCTGCCTGCCCGCCTCTCTCTTGCTTAAACTTGAGATAGATATGCAATCTATCCCCACAGCCCTGAGAGAAGGGCATTTTTTCTTTAGCCATCCTGCAAGCAAAGGGGCAAGAGAAACAGAATTTTTCCAATAGATATTCTTATTTCTATGCATTTCAGAACCTGTCTTAATAAGAAGCAGCTCGCAATCATGGACATTTTTTAAATCACCCGGCCCAATTACGCCATCGGGGCTAGCCCCTTTAATCCTTACCACCTCTACTTTATTAAAAATTAAATCCGAGGGAGAAATCCCGGAGATAGACTTACCATTATCTATGAAATGCGCTGGAGCATCCAGGTGGGTCCCGGTATGATTAGAAAATGACCAAAACATCGTATTGCAAGAATCACCTCTTTTAATCGACTTCATCTTTCTCAAAATAATTGACTTTTCACCGCCATAAACAGGGGAACGTTTATTTATAATGTGAGAAAGAAATATTGCCTTCATGGTTTTCCTGTTGCCGGACTTTTAAGGCCTTTTAGGCCTTTGATCAAATTATTAACCGACTCGATTTCCATCTCTATCCTTGCTTCTTTGGCATAAGAACCTATATGGGGAGTAAGCAGGCAATTTTCCAGATCCGACAGCTTACCGTTGTATGGTTCATTGTGAAATACATCTAACGCGGCTGAGGATACCTTGCCCGATTTTAACCCGTCATATAAAGCCTCTTCATCAATCCCGGAACCTCTGGAGGTATTTATCAAAACTACCCCCTCCTTCATTTTGCTTATTTCGCTGCTTGAGATCAATGTTTCTTTACCTGAAAAATGGATTGAGATGATATCGGCATAGCTAAAGATATTATCCAAAGATACCTGTTTGGCAAAGCTGTCCTTGATCTTTCTTATGTCATAAAATATTATGTTCACTCCGAATGCCTTGGCCAACGCAGAAACCCTTCTGCCTATTTTCCCAAAACCTATGATCCCCAAAACTTTGCCTTTAAATAATAAACCCATTTCTTTTTTCCAGATTTTATTATGTATATTCCTGTCCCCTGAATAAATTTTCCTTAAGCAATTGATAATCAATCCTAAGGTGAGCTCGGCAACTGAATCAACTAAAACATCGGGCGTATTAAATACCCTGATATGCAGCTTACTTGCTTCGGCCAGATCGATATTATCCATACCTACCCCAACACGCGATATTACTTTCAAAGATTTGGCCTGCTCCAGGGCTTCTTTGGTAATTGATTCTGTTCCGGCGACTAAACCGGCATATGAGCCTTCCTTCAGGAAGCTTGCGATTTCCTGCTCTGTAAGTTTCCTCTTTAAGGGATTAACCACGAAGTCAATGCCGTTCTTCTCCAGGATACTTAACGGCTCATTGCTGTGCTCGGCAAAGGTAGTTGTGGAAATAAATACTTTCATTTTATGCTTTTAGAGATAAAGTTTTATGAAGAGACTCGGCATCAACTTTAAATTCCGACTGGTCAGCCTCCTTGAGCAAGACATTGCACAAATTAGTGCAGGCAATGGGAGGAAAAGTATCCGTTTCAGAACGGATCGGTATATTACAAAGCAGAATCTTCATTATAGAATATTATTCTGCGATTCAATCCACTTATAAGTAATTGTAAGTCCGTCTTTCAGCTTTAAGGAAGGAGCCCAGCCAAGCTTTTGACGGAGCAGGCGGTTATCGGAATTCCTGCCCCTTACCCCGGTTGGGCCGGTAATATTTTTTATTGAAAGGCCTTTTCCGGAAATATCTATTATCATCTTAGCCAATCCGTTGATGGTAACCATCTCCTCAGACCCTATGTTTACCGGGCCGGAGAAATCAAAGGCCATCAAACGCCTGACCCCTTCCAGGCATTCATCAATATAAAGAAAAGATCTAGTCTGTTTTCCGTCACCCCAGATCTCTATCTTACCTCCATCCTTGGCTTCGGCGACTTTTCGGCAGATCGCCGCAGGGGCTTTCTCTTTACCTCCACGCCAAGTACCTTCCGGGCCGAATATATTGTGGAAACGGGCTATGTGCACCTTCATGCCATAATTACGGTTATAAGCAAGATAAAGCCGCTCGCTAAATAGCTTTTCCCATCCATATTCGCTATCGGGGGCGGCAGGATACGCGGAATCCTCGGCGCACTTAGGATTAGCGGGATCCTCTTGATTATAAGCTGGATACATACATGCGGATGAAGAATAAAAAATCTTTTTTACTTTGGCAAGTCGGCACTGTTCAAGCATATTCAGGTTTATGGTCGCTGAATTGTGCATCACATCGGCATCATGTTCGCCGGTAAAAATATACCCGGCCCCTCCCATATCCGCGGCAAGCTGGTAAACTTCATCAAACGGCGAATCTGCTATCTTACGCACTACCTGCTGTTCACGCAGGTCCCCTATCACAAAATCATCGGCCTGGGTCTTACTAAATTCAGGATATTTTAAATCCACCCCGCGCACCCAATATCCTTCTTTCTTTAGCCTTTTAACCAGGTGGCTGCCGATGAAACCTCCGGCGCCGGTAACTAATGCCTTTTTCATATCTTTCTTAACCCCATTTCGTTATTGCGTATCCAGATGAAAATATCGGACAAAACTGATTTTGCCTTTTTCTTTGGCTTCCATTTTAATTCTCCGGATACCTTGCTGTTATCGCTTAGATAAATGGATATATCCCCCTTACGGGTTTCCAGATCGCTTGAGATCTTTATCTTGTTGCCGGTGATTTCCTGGCATAATCTAGTTGTCTCATAAAGGGAAAGGCTTATTTCTTCTCCTCCGCCCACATTATAAATATTGCCGTTTATCCCGGAAAGCTGCGTCGACTCGATATCGATCAAAATAAATAAATCATCCACATGCAAAAGGTCGCGCACCTGTTTGCCTTTTGCCCCAAAACCGATATATTTAAGCGGCTTCTTGAAATAGTGTGCCAGCATCCAGTAGGTAAAGATACCCTGGTCAATTTTACCGAACTGCCACGGCCCGCCGACAACCCCGCAGCGGTTGATTACTCCTTTTATCCCGTAGTTAGCGATATATTCCTGTAAAAGCAACTCGGAGGAAAGCTTGGTTGCCCCATACAGGGTTTTGGGGCCTTGAGTGGTAAAATTCTCATTTATCCCGTTAACTGACCAGCCCTGGATATCCTGATCCGGACTCCAGGCAAAACGGGTATCAGTTTCGATCGTTTTAATTTTATTTATTGGTTTATATGGATAGACCCGGCTGGTGGAAAGAAAAATTATATCCGCCTTCTGTTTTCGGCATAGCTCAAGGCAATTGACAGTTCCGGTTAAATTGGTGTTGATAATATAAGACGGGTTATCAAGACCGGCCATAACCGAAGGCTCGGCAGAGCATTCAATTACTAAATCTACATCAAAATTCAGAGCCAGGTCTTCAGGATTCCTTATATCCGCGTGGATAAAATTGACATTTTTTTCTTTTAAGCGGGCTAGATTAAGCTCGGAACCCCGGCGTTTAAGGTTATCCAGGGCGTAAACCTTTAGCTTTGGATATTTGCGCTTGAAGTTAACCGCCAGGTTAGAGCCGATAAAACCTGCGCCGCCGGTGATCAGTAAAGCGCTGTATTTCATGATATTCTCCTTGCTAACCTCATTGCTTCTTCGCGTTTCTTAACCAAGATTTTAGGGTTTTCGATCAAATCCGTAGCGCTCCAGGCATCGCTGCAGTATTTATTCATATATTCATAAGTCAGGTAACCGTAGCCTTTATCCGCCCACTTCAACCCCCATGAATTCTTAAATTTAAGGATCCCGAGTTTGTCGTCATAACCGACGATACAAATAGCATGGCCTCCCATTAACTCCTCATTACGCTTAGGCATAGGGATAAAACCGTTCCTCTCTGCCCTTTTAGTAAACCACGATTTAAATACTTTTACACCGGCAAGAAAAGGCCCATTCACAAGCAAGCTTCTTTTCATTTCAATCAAGGATTTGATCCGGGCATAGGCCTTGATCTTGAATCTTTTCGCATCACTATCCGCTCCCCTGCGCGCCGTATTCTTCTGATGCGGCGCATACGGCCAGAATGACTCATGACATACACCATAATTCAGCAGAATCTTCATAGCTACGCGCGGATACGTACCATCCTCAAAGGGTGAACCGTCAATTTCTTTGCATAGATTATAGAGAAAACGGGGAGAAAGCCTGATAAACTTGTGGTATTCTTTTTTATCCTGGTACTCCTTGACCCCGCTCACAGAAGCAAAAGCTACGCAAGTACCTTCATCACCCTGGTCCCTGACCGGGCTCATTGCCCTAGTAAAATCAAAGCTGACCGGCACGGTAACCGCGGGCAAAACCAGGCCCATTGGGATATCGCGTAAATCTAAAGGGTCTTTTAGGCAGCCAAGCGCAAACTTCATAATAGAAGAATATTATAACATTAAGGCAAGGAAAATAAAGGTTTTTTTGCGGCTTTGCAGGGCTAAAAAGGGATGGTAATGCCTGCCTCCGCACCACACTGGCTTTGAAGGTATTTCAGCCTTATAAAGGCCTCAGCATCAATGGTTTTGAATAATTTATGGGTGATGGTAAGAGTAATACCAAGAGGCTCGCCAAATTCGTTATTAAGCGCGAAAATAACCTTATCCCTGCCAAAGCTTACCTCCGCGCCAAATTCTATTTCCCTAACCTTGCCTTGGCCATAATCCATCCGGAAAGTTAACCCTAAATTACGGCCAAACTTCCATTCGCCGTATAAAATAAGTACCTGGCCGGGAGCGGTCAGGCGGCTTTGACGGATACCTATGCCGATACGGTAGCGGATCTGGCCTTGTTTGGGGTAAACTGCCGGTGATTCAAGCTGGACTTTAAATTCAAAGCGTGAGGTTGAACTGCCTTCCAAAACATAAACAAGCCGGGCAGCAGAAGATATATCCCAGTGGCCTTTAAAGGTTAATACATCCGGGCCTTGCCCGCAGGTATATTCAATCTCCTGGTTATTGTTTATTTTCCAGGCTCCTTTAAAGGTATAGGTTTGCGGCGGGCCTTTGCGCAAAGCAACTTCAAAACAAAGTTCATTGTAATCATTGGCGCGCCAGGTGCCTTTAAGTTTAAGTATGCGCAAACGCTGGCGGAGGGTTTTGGATCCGGTTTGGATGGTTTCAATGACGAGGGAATCGGATTCGGCGGCGATAAAACGCCTGCGGATATTATCGCTGGGCTTCATATATTTGCTTCATTGTCTCTTCTATTCCATATTTATACTGCCAATCCGGGTAATCCGCTTTGAATTTGGAGACATCGCTGATCCACCAGATGTGGTCGCCGACGCGGTTGGTATCGATGTATTCGTAGTTAAATTTATTGCCGGTCAACTTTTCACACATTTCAATAGCTTCCAGCACCGAAACATTGGCAAACCTTCCACCACCCATATTATAAGCCTCACCACAGTGGGGATCCTGGAAAAAATGGTAAAAAGCATTTACCAGATCAAAGGAATGGATGTTGTCCCTGACCTGCTTGCCCTTGTAGCCGAATATTTTGTATTTTCTCCCGCTAACCGCGCATTTAACCAGATAGGATAAAAATCCGTGCAGCTCTGCCCCGGAATGCGCCGGGCCGGTAAGGCAGCCGCCCCTGAATACCCCGGTCTTTAGATGGAAATATTTGCCATATTCCTGGGCCATGATATCCGCCGCAACTTTGGATGCCCCGAAAACCGAATGCAGGCAATTATCGATACTCATGCTTTCGTCGATGCCTTTGTAATATTTATGGTCGCCGGGCAGCTCAAAACGCTTTTCTTTTTCAATTAAGGGAAGGCGGTTAGGGGTATCACCATAAACTTTATTCGTAGAGGTGAAAATAAAAACAGCTTGCGGAGAAAAATTACGCAATGCCTCAAGCATCACCAGAGTGCCTTGGGCATTGACCCCGAAATCAACCTTCGGGTCTTTTGCCGCCCAATCATGGGATGGCTGGGCCGCGGCGTGGACAATTAAAACAATATCCTTACCGTATTTCTTGAATAGGGAACCGATTTTTCTTTCGTCACGGATGTCAATGGCGTAATGGCGATAATTTTTGTACAGTTTCTGGAGGCGCTTCTTGTTCCAAAGTATCGAGCCGTCGGCTCCAAAAAAACTTTGGCGCATGTTATTGTCAATACCGACGACATCAAAGCCTTTTTCGGCAAAGAAGCTGACGGTTTCAGAGCCGATCAATCCGCAGGATCCGGTTACGATAACAACTGACATAAATTAACCCTTTCGCTTAAGGGACAGTCCCCTTGGGGATGAGTCCCTATTATAGAACTTATTAATATCTTTCAACTTGCTCTTCAGCCAGGATATATGCTTCAACGACCACTCCGCAGTAAGCTTAAGGCCCTCATCAAAGTCAACGTGCGGTTTCCAGCCAAGCTCTCTGGTAATTTTTCTTGAATCAAGGCTGTATCTTATATCATGGCCCGGCCGGTCTTTAACAAATTCAAACCTCTCCCCGCCCGCTCCTAATGTTTTAAGCAGCAGTTTTACCGTATCTATATTTTTACTTTCTTGAGAACTTCCTAAATTATAGATCCGGCCGATCTTACCCTTGTTCATAATTTCCAGGATGCCCATCGCGCAATCATCAACATAGAGCCATTCGCGGATGTTTTGTCCTTTGCCGTAAACCGGTATCCTATCCCCCTCTAATATCCTTAGAATGGCAAGCGGCATCAACTTTTCAGGATACTGCCAGGGACCGTAATTATTTGAGGGCCGGATAATTATCGCCGGAAATTTATAAGTCCTGATATATGACTGCACCAGCAGGTCTGCCGCTGCCTTGGAAACCGCGTAAGGGCTGTTGGGCCTGACCGGAGAGCTTTCATTGAACTTGTCTTCGGGGATCTCCCCGTAAATCTCGTCGCTGCTGATAAAAATGAATTTTCTTACTTTCTGCCTGCGGCTGGCATCAAGAAGTATTTGCGTCCCTTTTACATTAGTCTCAATGAACGGGGTGGCATCATTGATGCTACGGTCGACGTGCGATTCAGCGGCAAAATGGACTATGATCTCCGGTTTCTCTTTGGCGAAGACCGCTTCAGTTTGCTTTTTATCGCAGATATCGGCCTTATAGAATTTAAAATGAGGCACAGTCCCCTTCGGGGACAACCCCTCGTTAAGCCGCTTCAGGTCTCCGGCATAGGTGAGCTTATCGATAATCACAACTTTAGGGACAGTCCCCCTAAGCAATCTTACGAAAGCGCTGCCGATAAATCCCGCCCCGCCGGTGACTAAGATTTTAGGTATTCTCGCACGCATTCCTCAAGCACTGAATTTATGTTCCTTACTTTAAATCCGGATTTCTCAAGCTTAGCCGTGGACATAAGCAAATTGGTCCTGATCCATCCGAGTTTATGAAAATCGATCACCGTGTACTTAAATGAGGGCACATATTTCTGATATACCCGCATAAGTTTAGGGTAACGCAAAGCGCCCTTGTTCACCACATTATATATGCCCCTGGCATCAATATTGATAAGGTGACTGATCGCCCGGATAAAATCAGGGATATAGGTTACGGAATTGGGGATATCGATGACCTTCTTGTATTTTATAAGCTTATTCAATAAGTTTTTGGGGTGGGGAGCATTAAGCAGGGGGATCCTGATCCTGGCGATCAAGATATTGTAATCTCTGGCCAGCGCCTCAAGCGCCCTATCCGCGTAGATTTTTGAACGACTGTAGAACAATTCAAAAAAATAATCCCGGCTCTCCTCTTTTACCGGACTATCTTTTTTATGATCATAATTAAAGATGCATCCGCTGCTTATCTGCACCAGCTTTATATTATTACGCAGCGCGGCTTCCGCCAGGATAACCGGGATAAAACTGTTTGCCAGTAAAACACCGTCGATATCAA
>SCRK01000216.1 GCA_004298075.1 bacterium
CGGCTTCAAAAAGGGACGATCCCCTTCGGGGACTGTCCCTATTATCGGCATTGTCGGATGCATGGCGAAGAATTACGCGCAGAAGTTATTTGAGCGCTGCCCGGATGTGGATTTTGTAGTCGGGCCGCAGGATATTGACAAGATACCGGATATACTTTCGAGATTATCTCAAAACAAAGTACAGTCCCCAAAAAACGGGGAGAGTTCCTTGTTTGAGCGAAAAATATGGGAGGTTGACGGAGATATCCGGCCGGATGAGATCTATCATAACCGTTTCTATCAGGATAAAGAGCATGCTTACCTGGTCATCTCCGAAGGCTGTTCGAATTTCTGTTCTTATTGCGTTGTGCCTTATGTGCGGGGAGGCTTACGGCACCGTGAATGCGGTAATATTTTACAGGAAGCCGAGGAAGCAGTGGCCACGGGTTTAACCAAGATCACCCTGCTCGGCCAGAATGTAAACGCCTATAAAGACGGCGATATCAACTTTACCAGGCTGCTGCAGAGCTTTGATAAAATTGAGGGTTTAAAACAGCTTAATTTTTTTACTTCGCATCCGAAGGACGCCAACCCCGATTTTTTTAAGGTGATCAGGGATTCAGAGAAGCTGGTAAAGTCCCTGCATTTGCCCTTGCAATCAGGTTCTGACAGGATCCTTAAATTGATGAACCGTGGGTATTCGGCAAAAGAATACTTGGCTTTAATAGATTCTTATCGTAAAATTGTTAAAGGTGGATCATTGACCAGTGATATCATCGTGGGTTTCCCAAGCGAGAGCGTTGATGATTTCAACCGGACCTATGAGTTGGTGAAGAAAGCGGAGTTTAACGCCGCTTACATTTTCAAATATTCACCGCGGCCGCATACCGAAGCGCTAAAAATGGCTGATGATGTAGAGAAGGGCGAGAAAGAGAAGCGTCATAGCAGGATACTGGAATTGCAAAGGGGGATCTCCAATAAAAAGAATACGAAACGAAAATAAAGGTAGAATAATTATCCAGATCCTGGTCATTGCGGGATTCTTATTTTCTCCGGTTTTTTGCTGGTCAGGCGACCTGGATAGGTTAAAGGCTGATTTTCTGCAGGGTAATTACCGAAGGGTTATTTTTGAAGGAGAGGCCCAGGCCCGCAGTCCCAGTATCCGTTCTTCGGAGGAGCTAAGCTATATCCTGGGATTAAGTTATCTTAAGGAAAATAACCTGGGCCAGGCCAGGGAAGCCTTCGGCCGTGTCTTAAAGAATCCTGCCGGTAAATTCAGGGCCCAGGCAGCCATGGGCCTAGCTGATACCTATTTGATCTCCGGAGACTATCAGGAAGCGGATGATATTTACAATAAGTTGATCAATGATGAGCCCAATACCGGGTTAAAGGCATCTCTTTTATACAGGCTCAGCCAGGCCTCTTCTAAGAGGGGGGATCACAGGCTGGCAAATGAATACATTCTTAAGCTTAAGAGGGATTTTCCCTTGAGCCCTGAACTGAAATTAACCAGCGGGATCCCGCATATTGAGGCCTCTAAGATCGAGGCTCCTAAGAATGATGCCGGGGTCTATTCTGTGCAGGTTGGATTTTTTTCCAATACCGTAAACGCGGATAATCTTAGAGACAAACTGCGCGCTTTAGGTTTCTCGGCTTATGTTGAGGAGGCCGGGGGAGGTTATCGCGTGAGAGTAGGCAGGTTCAAGGCGCAAGATGAAGCAATTGAGATGGAGAGAGAGCTTTCCCGAAAAGGTTTCCCGACCAAAGTCTGCCCGTAAAAGGATCAGCGGAGGCAATTTTCTTGTGCTAAAGAAAAAAATAATCTTCCTCGTCGGCCCAACCGGTATCGGTAAATCCGCCGCAGCAGTCAACTTAGCCAAAAAATTAAATGCCGAGATCATATCCTGCGATTCTATGCAGGTGTATCGCGGCATGGATGTGATTACTTCAAAGGCTAGCCTAGCTCAGAGGCGGCAGGTCAAGCATCACCTGCTTGATATAGTTAAGCCTTCAGAGGAATATAATGTAGCCAGGTACCGCGATGAGGCGCTGGCGGCCTGCGAAAAACTCTTTAAAAAAGGCAGCCTTCCTTTGTTCGTGGGAGGCACTGGCCTTTATTACTCCGTAATTATTGATGGTTTATTTCCTTCTGCTCCGGAGGATAAGAAGATCCGCGCTGGCCTCTATAGAGAAGCAAAAGCTAAAGGAGGGGCCCAGCTTTACAAAAAATTAGCCAAAGTTGATCCTATCGCCGCCGGAAGGATCCACCCCAATGATACAAGAAGAATAATCCGCGCCTTGGAGGTTTTCATGTTAACAGGCAGGCCGATCTCATCCTTACAGAAGCAAAGAAAGGGGCTGGGGCCTGAATATGAGGTAAAGGTTTTCGGGCTTAACACCAAGAGGGAGCTGCTTTATAAGAAGATCGATGCCAGGGTGGAAAAGATGTTCAGGCTGGGATTGATTGGCGAGGTTAAACGGCTGCTCAAGGGCAAATTAAGCAAAACAGCTTCTTGCGCCATCGGCATAAAACAGTTAAAAGAATATTTGAGGGGAAATTGTTCGTTAGAGGAGGCCAGGCGCCTTATGCAGCAGGAGAGCCGCCGCTATGCCAAGAGGCAGCTTACCTGGTTCAGGAAGGATGAGCGCATTAAGTGGGTTAATATAAAAGAAAGAGAAAAACCCGCTGCGATAGCTAATAGGATAGCATTATTGATAATGGGAATTAAATAATCTTCTGACTTATGGAAAAAGCGCTTTTAGTCAGCGTTCAGATAAAGACGGATAAACATCACTGGCGTATCGAAGACATTTCGTCAGAGCTGGAGGAGCTGGCCATTTCGGCGGGGGCCCAGGTAGTTGAGAATATAATCAGTATTTGCCAGAAACCCACGGCTAATTATCTTATCGGTAAGGGCAAGGTTGAAGAGGTAAGCCTGATTGCCCATGAGGAGGAAGTTGATACA
>SCRK01000217.1 GCA_004298075.1 bacterium
TTTGGGTATAGGGTTATTCATTTCCACGATATCCTCAACCCAGCAGGAGGCGATGATGTCGGTGTTCCTTTTTTATATGCCCACTGTCCTGTTGTCCGGGTTTGCCTATCCGATATCCAACATGCCGCAGGCCATTCAATGGTTTACCTTTACGAACCCATTGCGTTATTTTATGGTGGTTATCAGGAGTGTTTTCTTAAAAGGCGTAGGAATAGAGGTGCTTTGGCCTCAGCTTGTGCCGCTTTTATTTATCGGTCTTACGGTAATTACTTTAAGCTACCTGCGTTTTCGCAAGAGATTAGCTTAAATTATTCTTAGAAAAAGCATGTTTAAACGAGTAAAGAAAATATTGATTTTCCTGATCCTGGCTGCTGTTTTAATCGTCCTGGGAGTAATTTCATTTACCGTGTTTTTTGACCAGGCGGTAATTGTAAGGAGGGGTACGATCTACCGCGTGCCTTCAAGCGAGAAAGTAGTGGCTTTGACCTTTGACGACGGGCCTTCCCCGGATTGGACCCCTAAAATATTAGACGCGCTTAAAGAGGAAAATATCAAGGCTACCTTTTTTATGCTGGGAAAGCATGTGGAGGAATATCCGGATGTGGCCCGGCGCGTAGCCGCGGAAGGCCATGAGATAGGCAATCATACCTACGATCATCATGTCCTTTTTTATTACAAAGCAGAGGAGCTGGATAAAGAGATAAGGGATGCCCAGGCAGCCATATATAAGGCCACCGGAATAACCACAAAATATTTCCGTCCTCCCAAGGCCTGGCTTACCAGGGATGAAAAGAAGCAGATCAAGGAAATGGGTTATCAGACTATCCTCTGGTCTTTGAACTCCAAGGATTGGGTTACCTTCCATGATAAGCAGATCACCGCATACCTTTTAAGGCATATCCGGCCGGGGGATATTATCCTTTTCCATGATTCCGGAGGCGTCTTTTATCCCGAAGGCGGCAATAGAAAACAAACGGTAAAAACTATCCTCCGTCTTGCCGGTAAGTTGAGGGAGAAGGGTTACAGGTTCGTAACTATAAGTGAGCTTTTGAATTTACGGGAGAAAAATGGAAAACCATAAGACGCTAAAGCAGGTTTTACTGTTGGTCGCGCTATCTTATTTTTGTTTCATGTTCGGTAATTCCCTGGTTTCACTTACTATACCTGATGAGGTTTTTTACGCTCAAACCGCCAAGGAGATGCTCAAAAACGGAAGTTGGATGACCCCTTACATTTTTGGGCAGCCGCAGTTTGAGAAACCGGTATTCCTTTACTGGCTGCTTAAGTCCTCTTTTATGGTTTCCGGGATCAATAGTTTTTCCGCCAGGTTTTTCCCGGCTTTCTTCGGGATGATCGGGGTGATCGCCGTTTATTTCCTGGGACGGATAGGTTTTAAAGACCAGAAAAAGGCGTTTATCTCCGCGATAGTTTTAATGACGGCAGGGCTTTACGTGGGCCTGGCCCGGACCGTGTTTACGGACCTGGTGTTTTCCATACTTATCCTATTGTCCCTTTTATCTTTTTATTGGGGATACTCTTTCAGGAACAGGAAAGGAACAGGGATATTATTATTTTTTATTTTTGCCGGGCTGGCTACCTTGACTAAGGGCCCGCTGGGTTTGCTCATCCCTCTGTTAACGGTGATCGTGTTTTTATTGCTGAAGAAAGATATTAAATTTTTGCTTGGCCGTTATCTTTTTTGGGGCTTGTTGATCTTTTCCTTCATTTCGCTCCCCTGGTATATCCTGATGTTTAAGTTATACGGCAATGCTTTTATCCATGAATTTTTTTACAATGACCACATTAGAAGGATCATTGAGGCCGAGCACATCGGCAATGATACCTGGTATTTTTATCCCTTCTCCATGATCGGCTGCATATTCCCCTGGAGTTTTTTCCTGGCTGCCGCCTTATTTTTCCTCCCCAGGCATATAAAAGAAAAGGATAATTCATTCTACGTTTTCCTGGTTTGCTGGATAGCGGTAACTTTTGTCACTTTCCAGAGCGCGCATTCCAAATTAGTAAGCTATATCTTCCCGCTTTTTCCGGCGCTGGCTTTTTTTTGCGGGGGGTTCATCGCCGACTCCCTGGCTTCGGAAAAGAGGGGCCGCCTGTTTAATCTTGCTTTATCCCTGAGTGTTGCGGCGGTTTTTTTAATGCCCCTGGTTTTGATCATTGCTTCGATCTGGTTTAAGGATTCTTTGAGCCCCTATCTTTCATCACAGAGAGCCATTATTTTCTTTGTTTCCGCATTTCTTTTATTCGGCCTGGTTATGCTTTCTTTGATACTTAAGAAAAAATTATTGAAGGGCATTTACTGCCTGGGGCTCTTTGTCCCGCTAATGCTGTATTTTATCCCGTTTGTGCTGCACGATATCGAGCCCTATCTTTCCTCCCGCCAGGCCTGCGAATACCTGCTTAAGAATTATAAGGTAGATAACCTTATCTTAAGTTCAAAGTTTTTCGCGCGGGGAGTAAAATATTATACGGATAAAGAAGTAGCGGTGATCGATATGCCGGGCACGCCTTTTTTTAGCCCCCACCCCATACCTTTTTTGAACACCCAGGAGGAAGTGCGCGATTTCCTGCGCGGGCAAAAGACTACTTACGCTATCCTGAAGAAGAGTTCGGTTGAGGATATAGCTAACCTTGTCGGAGGGGAATTTAAATATACGGTGCT
Organism: bacterium; assembly: GCA_004298075.1. GTDB lineage: Bacteria > Omnitrophota > Gorgyraeia > Gygaellales > Profunditerraquicolaceae > UBA6249. The sequence continues at coordinate 2,681 of SCRK01000217.1, forward strand.
AAAGGT
>SCRK01000218.1 GCA_004298075.1 bacterium
CCGGAAAATGCTAACTGAAAATTGAAGTTGCTAAGGTCCACTGCCTCTTTTTGGATATCAACCGCGTCAAGCCCAACATTAAACCCTTGGCTTTTAGCCTCATAAAAAGCTGCCATTGAGTCAATCCCGCTTCCAGTGCCAATTACCAGCATACGGATATGTTTGTCTCTTGCCTTAAATCCTTTTAGTAATTCTCCAATTTGCCTCTTAATAAAATCTGCGAATTTAATAGCTGGGGTATGGACTCCTCCCCTTTTGTCCCAAGCGATCATCCTTATACCGGTAAGTGATTCTAGCAAATCCTCTAATTCTTTATGATCTAGCCCAAAATGGGAATATTTTACATATCCTCTCTCCCGGATTCTCTGAATAGCTGGAATGATTTTCGACTCCTTTGCCAGCGGCGAGGTGCCTGTAGAAGAAACGCGATAATAGTCCAATAACCTTTCGCGCCAATTTCCTATCGGACTTATTTTGTAATCCAGCGGATGGGTACCTAAGAGGATTTGTAAATGTGCTTGCAGAATGTTTGCCGGCAAGTCATAAAGGAAGGAAAAGTCGTCCTGATATTTCAATACACCATACCTGAATTCTCCCGGTAAATCCCTTCTGAACAAAGCATAGGCAAGCCGGATTTCATTTTCTTGCCTCAAGGAAAGATATGACCATTGCGGATAACCCTGGACAGAAATGCGCGGAGAAAGAATAACCTTATAAATTGTTGGCGAGCGCTCCTTGGAAGCCAACCACTCGCGAAGAGCTTGCTCACAGCCCTCTGTCCTTCTTAAAAATAGCGGCCCTGATTCCATTAATAAGGTATCGGCTCCCCCGATGATCCTTTTCGAAAAAATTGATTTTAATCTATCCCCCTTATTTAAAAGAGTAATTGTGATTTCCGAAGTCGGCAAACGCTCTTCTTCACTCGTAGGCTGCGTGACCGCGGGATATATTGAGACAAGCGGGGAGGCGGTGCGTTGAGGGATAGTATTTAAAGCACGGAGCTCTTGGCTGACCGCGATTAATTCGCGCAGCATCCCTATAAATTCATCGTGCCCGGACGAAATCCCAAAATACTTCTCATATTCACCTCTCCCCAACAGTTCCCTTATTACTTCATCTACTTGCATAATAGTGCCTTCGGGGAACCTGCGCGCCGTTTCCCTTATTGTCCAAAGGGCAGCGAATTTCTTATTGCCTTCCCATGCCTTATTTTCATTTACGAAACATCCTGCCATCGCGATAAACTTCTTAAATGAAGAGGTAGGCCATAAATTAATGGAAAGGACAACTAGAGAAACTTCGACGCTAATTTTAAGCTGTATAGCATCTAATCTACGCGATAAAGCTTCCTGTTGCTCCAGCGGCGAGGCGGCAAAAGTGAACCTGTCCTTATTCCGCCGGATGGCGCCTACAAAGAACGGGTCCAAGTAGTTAAACATGTTTGGCTTAGGCAACCGCCATGTCCAATTATGCGGCCCCACTGTGCCAGGCTCATTGATCCTATTCTGCGGTCCCGGCAATTTAAACAGGCTCTGCGGAGTAAAGCATACGAGAGAATTATCAGAGAGGCACATAGCATCGATCACAGCCCCGTATAGCTCTGCGCCATAATCTCTAAATCCGCTAAATCCTGTCAGCCCCTGGGCGGCTAATAGATCCACTCCCTGCTGTTTATCGGCATCGGATAAATCCAGCCATCTGTCTTTAAAAGTAGGCGGAGTGTCATGATTTGCCTCGCCGATCAATACCTTTTTACGTTTTGAAAAATCGCCTTCGCGCCAACCGACGATATTATAAAGAAAGAAATTTGGCAATTCTTCCGATAAGCTATCCAGCATAACTCGTACTTCATTCGGACGCTCCCCCAAATCTTCGCCTACTATAAGCATACTGTTACGATGGGCGTGGCCGGCAAGCGCGCGGATCACCCTTTCTCCCAGCGCAGCCATAGCCTCCGGCCTATCCGGCTCAAAATATCCTTCCGTAGGCGACAGGCCGGGCGGGACGATCCACTCTCCGCAAACGCCTAAAATATGGTCAAATCTTATAGCGTCAAAATAACGGGCGGCGTGCGCTATGTGGCGCTTCCAAAAGCCCAAAACCCCTTCGAATTCTTCTGTCCAGCGGTAGGGAGGCAGGCCCCAATCCTGACCCTTGGGTCCTAGCGCATCCGGCGGCGCGCCCGCAGATTTATCAATGTTAAAAATGCCTTTGCGCTGAAAAGACCATACCTCCGCGCTATGCCGGGACGGATATATCGGCAAATCGCCGATAAAACGTACGCCTTTTGAACGGCCATACCGGCGAGCAAGGAACCACTGTTTATCAAACAGATATTGCAGGAACGCGTAAAACAACATATTGTCCGCGCGGCTTTTTCTGAACTTATCCAATTCAGATGGATCCCCGCCGGCCAATTTTCTATCCCAATTTTTCCAATATGCCCCATCGTGCTCATCAAGCAAGCAATGGAATAAAGTATAATCTTCGAGCCAGCCGGAGATCCGGGCCTCTTCGAGATAACCATGGAATTTATTTTCTAAAAAGCTGTTATGCTTTATATAGAACCTGAATCTCTCAAACTCTTCTTTAAGCATCTGGGTTTTGAAAGCGCGCACTGCCTGATAGTCAAGCCTTGGCTGTGAAAGTGATCTATCTCCTTCGGGTATTCGTATCCCGGAATTCAAGATGGAATTATTGGCAAAAATACTTATGCCCCCGTATGGGCTTGGATCGCTGTAGGTCATGGAAAAAGGCAAAAACATGATGAAGCTTATTTTAACGCCGGTTTCTTTTTCGAATCTAC
>SCRK01000027.1 GCA_004298075.1 bacterium
AAAATAATCAGCGAGGGTTCAGTGGCCAGCGGCATAAGAAGGATCGAAGGAGCCACTGCCGGTTTTGCGGAGCAGTTCATCAAGGATGAGCAGGAGCAGGCTGTTGAAGAAGCTAAGAAGAGGAGCAAGCTAAAGGAGCTAAAGGATCAAGAGAAGAAACGCAGTTCAGAAGTAAATAATAGCCTGCGGGATGCGGTACCGAGACTTATAAATAACGGAATAAAGATAAACGGTGTTAATGTGGTTTCTTCGCTTGAGATCGATCTGGATATGAATGCTTTGCGGTTCCTGGCGGATCAGATAAAAAAGGAGCTCAGGCTGGGGGTGATTGTTTTAGGTTCCCAAGATAATGAGCAAAAGAGAGCGAATTTGGTTATCGTCCTTACGCAAGATTTATTGTCCAGGGGCCTGGATGCCGGGGCATTGATCCGTCAGGTTGCTCCGGTTATCGGAGGTTCGGGCGGGGGCAGGCGGGATTTTGCCCAGGCAGGAGGAACCAAGCCGGAAAATTTTATATTGGCATTTGATAAATTAAAAGATATAATTAAAGAACTCAATATAGGGTAGATAGCAGTCAGCAGGTAGAATGCAGGGAAAATCAAAATGAAGATAATCAAGGCCACAGGTAAACAATTAGAGAAGGTTTATAACCGCTCCTGCGGCCGCAATAAGCGCGTTGAAGAGAAGGTCAGAAGGATCATGGATGATGTGCGCCTTTTTGGAGATGAGGCCTTGATCAAATATACGCGCAAGTTTGACCAGGTTAAACTTAGCCTGCGCCAGCTCAAGGTTTCGGAGAACGAGATAAGCGGCGCCTACCAGAACATCAGCCCGAATTTTGTCGCTTCCCTGAAGGTGGTCATTGAAAATGTAAACCGTTTTTACCGTAAGCAGCTGCGCAGGTCCTGGAGAATTAAAGGGCCCGAAGGGATAGTGCTGGGAGAGAATTATACGCCTTTGGAAAAAGTTGGAGTTTATATCCCGGCCGGAACAGCGCCCCTGGTTTCTACCGTTTATATGACGGTCTTGCCGGCAAAGCTGGCGGGGGTGAAAAAAATAGTTTTGATCAGTCCGCCGGACAAAAACGGGAATATCAATCCGCACATCCTGGTAATGGCTGACCTTTTAAAAGTTGATGAGTTTTACCGCGTAGGCGGAGCGCAAGGGGTAGCCGCCCTGGCTTACGGGACCAAAACCATCCCGCGGGTAGATAAGATCGTCGGCCCGGGAAATATTTATGTCAGTGAGGCCAAGCGCCAGGCATTCGGCATGGTGGATATCGATATGATCGCCGGCCCAACGGAGCTGGTGATCATTGCCAACCGTTTCAGCGATCCGAAGTATGTCATCGCGGACTTGCGCGCCCAGGCCGAACATGTCAAAGGTTTGGCGATACTGATCACAAATTCCAAAAGCCTGGCTAAAGAGGTCAAATCCCAGCTGGACGGCAATAACGGTTATATTATCCTGGCTAAGAATTTAAAGCAGGCCTGCGAGATATCTAACAGGATAGCTCCAGAGCATTTGGAAATATTGGTCCAGAACCCGGGAAGGCTGGTGAGATCCGTGAAAAATGCCGGGGCGGTATTCCTGGGGCCGTACAGCCCGGCGGCAGTGGGTGATTATGTTGCCGGCCCAAGCCATGTCCTGCCGACAGCCGGAACAGCCAGGTTCTTCTCCGGATTATCGGTATGCGATTTTATCAAAAGTACCCACATTATCAGCTATTCCAAAAAAGCGCTGGAGAAGATGCGCGAGCCGCTGGAGAAGATCGCCGGCATCGAAGGCCTGCAGAAACACGTGGATTCGGTAAAGGCGAGGTTCGAAGGAGAAAAATGAAAAAAAGAATCGCGGAAGTTAAAAGAAAAACCAAAGAAACGGATATTACGGTTAAATTGCTTATTGAAGGCCAGGGGAAGAGCCGGATTGACACCGGGATAGGCATATTGGACCATATGCTTGAGCTGTTTAGTTTTCATGGTTTATTTGATTTAGTTATCCGGGCCAAAGGCGATCTCAAAGTAGATATCCATCACACTAATGAGGATATCGGCATTGTTTTGGGAGATGCTTTTAAGAAAGCTTTGGGGGATAAAAAGGGTATTAAAAGGTTTGGTTCCATTTCCGTCCCCATGGAAGATGTGGTGGCAAATGTTGTAGTGGATATAAGCGGGAGAGGTTTTTTTAGCGGGATAAAAGGCAGCCTGCCGAAGGCATTGAAAAATATAGATGAAGGGTATTCTTTTGAATATGCCAATCATTTTTTTGAGGCGCTTGCCAAAAGACTGGGGATGAATTTAGATATTCATCTCTCGAGCTTTGCGAATACCGACCTTCATACTAACTTAGAGCCTATTTTTAAAGGTTTGGGCATTGCTCTGGATCAGGCAACGCAGATAGATCCTCGTCGCAAGGGAGTTCCTTCGACAAAAGGAGTTATCGACTAGTGCTTACCCTGACTACTATCTACTAACTGCTGAATTATGATAGCGATCATCGACTATGGGATGGGCAATATTCATAGCGTCGCCAAGGCCCTGGAGCTTTCAGGTGCTGCGATAAGCGTAACTAATAAAAAAAACGATATAGCCGCCTGCGATAAGATCGTGCTGCCCGGGGTAGGGGCTTTTGATGACGCGGTGGCAGAATTGGAAAAGCTGGGCCTTGATCTGTTGATCAAAGAGCAGGTCAGGAATAAAAAGCCCTTTCTGGGGATCTGCTTAGGGCTGCAGTTGTTGCTTGGAACCAGCCAGGAGGCTAAGGAGAAGAAAGGGCTGGGTATCCTGGAAGGGAAGGTCGTTAAATTCAAAACCCAAAGCGGACAAAAGGTCCCGCACATGGGATGGAATAACCTTAAGGTTGTTTCCGATGACTGCCCTTTATTAAAAGGGGTAGTTTCCGGCTCTCAGGTTTATTTTTGCCACTCGTATTATCCTGATCCGGATAATAAATCCGTTATCGCGGCAATTACTGATTACGGTGTGGAATTCCCCTGTGTTCTATGGAAGGATAATGTTTACGGGGTGCAGTTCCATCCGGAGAAAAGCCAGGCCGTCGGCTTAAAAATGTTAGAGAATTTCGTTAATTTATGCTGATCATACCGGCGATAGATTTAAGGGGCGGCAAGGTAGTCAGGCTTTTCCAGGGAAAATTTAACCGGGAGAAGGTCTATTCCAGCGACCCGGTAAAGGCAGCCAAGCATTGGGCCAGGCAGGGAGCAAAATTTTTACACATAGTTGATTTAGACGGCGCGTTGAACGGCACTCCCAAGAATTTGAAGGCGGTAAAATGGATCGCTGCTAAGGTCGGCATACCGTTTGAATTCGGGGGAGGAGTAAGAAGCCTTGAGATGATCTCGAAGCTTCTTGCCCTGGGAGCGCAAAGGGTTATCCTGGGGACAAAAGCGGCAAGTGACGCGGCTTTCCTCAAAAAAGCAAAGAAGAAGTTTGGAGAAAAGATCATTGTCAGTATTGACGCCAAAGACGGCAAAGTTTTGACCCGGGGGTGGAACCAGCAAGGATCTAAAACAGCGCTGGATTTTGCCGCGGAGATAAAAAAAACAGGTTTTAAGCAGTTGATTTATACGGATATTTCCAAGGATGGCACTTTAAGCGGCCCGAATATTAAAGGGATCAGGGAGCTGCTTAGAGAAACAGGATTGAATATTATTGCCTCCGGTGGAGTATCTGATTTAGAGGACCTGATGAAATTGAAGAAGCTGGAAAGAAAAGGGGTTATCGCGGTTATAGTGGGAAAAGCCTTGTACGAAGGGAGATTTACCCTTGCCGAGGCTATGAAATTGGCATAAAAAAGGAGGAGTGATGGCAAGAAGAGTGTTGTTATCGGTTTTAGCGGTGGTTTTTGTTTTTGCTTTAAGCGGATGCGCTACGACGCGCAAGAACAATGAATTGGAGATGCAGGGCTTGAGAAATCAGGTATCCGCTCTTGAGTCGCAGTTGTCTGCTAAAGACGAGGAGATAAATAGCTTGAAGGAATCTTCGCTTAAATCCAGCGAAATGCCTGCTAAGGCTGAACCGAAATCCGGCGAGGTTAAAGAGCATCCGAAAGCCAAACAGATCCAGACCGCGTTAAAGAATGCCGGTTATTATCAGGGAGCTGTTGACGGCAAAATGGGCAAAGGCACCCGCGAAGCAATAAAGGCTTTTCAGAAGGCGAATAATATCCCTGCCGATGGTAAAGTAGGAAAGAAGACCTGGGCTGTTTTAAAGACTTATCTTGAGAAGAAAGAAAAATAGTTATTAGTTTATTTAATGTTAAGTAAGCGTATTATTCCGTGCCTGGATATCAAAGAAGGCCGCGTAGTCAAGGGAGTTAAATTCCTGGGCCTGCGTGATGCCGGCGATCCGGTTGAGGTGGCCAGGGCTTATGATGCCCAGGCTGCCGATGAGCTGGTTTTTTTGGATATTACCGCCAGCTTTGAAAACAGGAAAACCCTTATTTCCCTGGTTGAACGGATCGCCAGGAATATCTTCATGCCTTTTACGGTGGGCGGCGGGATTGGTGGTATTGAGGATATCCGGAACATCCTGAATGCCGGCGCGGAGAAGGTGTCGTTGAACACCCAGGCGGTAAAATTCCCGGAGCTGATCAGCGCTTCGGCAAAAAGATTCGGCAGCCAGTGTATTGTGGTGGCTATCGATGCCAAGCGCCAGGGTGATTCCTGGGAGGTCTTTATCAACGGCGGCAGGACCCCTACGGGTATTGATGCTTTAGTCTGGGTAGAAAAGGCAGCCAGGCTGGGAGCCGGAGAAATACTTTTGACCAGCATGGATCATGACGGCACTAAAGATGGCTATGACCTGGAGTTGACCAAGAGCGTAACCCAAAAGGTAAATGTTCCGGTCATTGCTTCAGGAGGGGCGGGAAAACTTGAGGATTTTTATAATGTTTTCGCGCGGGCTAACGCGGACGCCGCTTTAGCCGCTTCGCTTTTTCACTATCAGGAGTATTCTGTAAAACAGGTCAAGGAGTATTTAAAAGAGAGAGGGGTAGCTGTAAGATTATGAAAAAGATCAAGTTTAGTTTGAAGGATTTGAAGTTTGATAAAAACGGCCTGATACCCGCGATCATCCAGGATTATAAGAATAAAGAAGTATTGATGGTCGCTTATATGAACAAAGAGTCATTGCGCAGGACATTGAAGTCAGGCAAGACTTGTTTCTGGTCCCGCTCAAGAAAAGAATATTGGGTAAAAGGTTTAACCAGCGGGCATTTTCAATTTGTCAAATCTGTTGCCTATGATTGCGACATGGACGCGCTATTGATCCTGGTGCGCCAAATAGGGGCAGCTTGCCATAC
>SCRK01000219.1 GCA_004298075.1 bacterium
GTAGTGATGTATTTGTATAAAGGCACCGGCTCTACCGGTGAACGGTTGCCCACGATCAAGACCTTGATCGCCCCTACCGCGTTGCCGATAAAACCCACTGCCTCCATTGGGTTATTTTTGCATACGCAAGGTGCCGCAACTGAGAAGAACGCGTCCCCTGCCCCTATTCTATCCACCACATCTTTGGAGAATACCGGGATCTGGATAAAACCGTCTTTGGCGGAATAAACCAGGGAACCTTTATGCCCCCTGGTAATGATTATCTTATCGCAGTTGATCTTCTTAGCCGCATCCATGATCAGATGTTCAATGTTGGAGGTTTTGTCGTGGCAGGCAAGCCTTAGCTCCGGCTCATCAATACAGATAAAATCAGCGCGGTGGAGCTTGGTAATAAGATTGTAGCCGAGATTAGCGCTGTTGGTCTGGACATTGACCGCCAGGAACTTTGCTTTTTCGCTAAGCAGTTGGATTATCTTCGGGGTGATCATCCCATGGCCGAAATCCGTAACCAGCACAAGGTCAAAATGCTTTAAATTTTTAATAAGGCTCTCGCAGATCTCCTCTTCGATCTCCTTTGGCATCAACAGTGAATCCTCAAGATAACAAACCTCAAAAAGCTTGGTCAAAAAAGCCGGGTCAACAAACCTGCGCTTGACTACCGTAGGCACATCCTTGCGAAAATAAAACTCCTGCTTTATATTACCTTTTAGATGCTCCTTAATAAAATCTTCGTAATTATTCTTTAAACCTACACAGCTAAGCAGGGTAACATCTTTACAGAAACCGGCGATATGGTTGGCCGCCGCCAATACCCCTCCGGCAAAAATCTCCTCATTGGAGAATTTGGTGGCGATAATATTGTCCTTGGCTGACTTTCCCATCCCGGAGCAATAATGATACTCGTCAATAATAATGTCCCCGATAACCAGGACCTTTAAATTTTCCACGGCTTTGAGCCGGCCGATAATATCGGAGGCGGAATATTTTTTCTTAAAAATATGGAAGAACTCCTTGGCCTCCTGGGGATATGGGGAGAGAAAAGTATTGATCAAAGAGGTAGAGCTAAAGGATACTTCATCGGTAAAATGGATCATCCCTCCTATTGATTTAACCGCTTCCTCTTCTTCATAGATCTTACCGGTAAGGTCGCCGGATTTATCGGCATAATCGCTTCCCTTGACATAAAAATGCGGCTTAAGCAGCTTGATCGTCTCAACTGCCGTCGGCCAGTCATTGATCGCCACATAATCCACGCATTCTAAAGCCGCGATACTATCGGCGCGCAGATGATGGTTAAAAACAGGCCTGCCCGGGCCCTTATTCACATACTCATCCTTGGTCAGGGTAACTACAAGCACATCACCCTTATTTTTGGCTGCCTGAAAATGCTTCAGGTGGCCGGGATGCAAAAGGTCAAAGCAGCCGTGGCAATGCGCTATTTTCTTGCCCTCTTTTCTCAATTTCTCGAGGATAGAGGCAAGCTCGCTTATTGTTTTTATTTTCGCCTGAGGGTCTCTTTTCATTTTGAAAGATATTTAAACCAGTCGCTGGTAGCTGTTGCTATTTTTTCAGGGGTCCACACAGGAGCGTTACGCCAATAGTCAATATTATCAAGAATTGTTTTTACCCCTTGTTCAAAACTGACCTTTGGGCTCCAACCCAGGAGCTTGCTGATCTTTGCGGTATCCCCGAATGTGCGATCCGGTTCACCCGGCCTCTTGGGTATATGGATAACTTCCCCTCCCAAGAGCTCAACTAAACGGTTTACGCTGTAAGTATTCCCTGAGCCGACATTCATCGCCTCCTGCCGGCAATCGGAATTAGCCGCCATAAAAAAGGCATTGGCCACATCGGTAACGAATACGAAATCCCGGGTCTGTGTACCGTCCCCTACCACAGTAAATGGCCGGTTATTCAGCTTCTGCGCCAAAAATACCCCGAATACCGCGCCATAAGTTCCGGAGGTCCTTGAACGAGGCCCGTAAACATTAAAAAGCCTTAATGATAATACCGGTATTTTATATACCTGGCCCCAATGCAAAACCAATTGTTCGCCCAGTAATTTTGTCAAAGCATAAGGATACTGCGGCCGCGTTTGGGCTGTTTCCGGTGTCGGGAAACTGTCGGGAATGCCGTAGCATGACGAAGAAGCGGCGTAAACGATTTTCTTGGCCCCCTCTAACCTCGAAGCCTCTACCACGCTAAAGGTGCCGTCAACGTTTGACCTGTAATATCCAAGCGGGTTCACTATTGAAGGAACGATATCCGCCAGCGCGCCCAGATGAAAAACATGGTCAATCCCTTTGAAGAAAGGCTTGATAAAATCCAGGTCGGATATATCCGCCTTGACTATCTTTAAGTTGCCGTTATTTTCCTGGTGCTTAAGGTTTTCAAGCCTGCCTGTGGAAAAATTATCCAGCACAATTACGGAATAGCCCTCCTTCAGCAGCTTATCAACTAAGTGGCTGCCGATGAACCCCGCGCCTCCGGTTACCAATGCTTTTTTCATAATTTATATTATAGCAGATAATTAAGTATTATTATTGTGTTTCATGAATATTCATCCTCGCCAGGATCAAACCGGCCCAGGCCCAAAATAAAATGGCCAGCCTCAATGAATAGAGATTGGTGTCAAAAAAGCTGTGGACCAGAAAACCCACAGTCCCACACACTAAACCGAGCAATAATAAATCCCTGGTAGCGATAAATTTCTTAACACCCAGATAAACAAGCGAAACAATAAAAACCAGAAAGCTAGCCAGGCTGAAAAATCCTGTTTCCGCCCATATTTGCAGGTAGCAATTGTGCGCATAGGATATGCTGATCCCCGGAAGATATTCTGAGAAGTTGGCCATAAATGTCCCAACTCCCATGCCTAAAAATGGATGCTCTTCGATCATCTTCCATGCCGCCAGCCAGATCCTGAATCTGTCATTATCCCCGCCTACCTTAAAAGTAAAAAGCATCCTTTCATGGAAAATAGGGAACAAAAAAGTAACGGCAAACACCAGCAGAAGAGGAATAAACCGCTTAGAGCCTCTCCCGAAAAGAACGGCAATCAAAACAGAGGAAACAATCAAAGCTATCCATGCCCCCCGTGATAGACTAAGAAAGATCAAGACTACGGAAAGCACGGCTAAAGCCAGAAAACCGTAGGTCTTTATTTTAAGCGCCCTGGGTGACAACGCCAAGATAAAAAGGAAAGAAGAAACAACCACAAGATAACTTCCAAAATCATTATAATGGGCGAAAGAGGACGTTACGGCGCTAAACCCCCTGTTCGTGCTGGCAATGCTTCTATTCCGCAGGAATTCCACTCCAAACAAATGTTGGCTTAACCCCGAAGAAAGCGCCAGGAGCGCGCCGGAGAGGAACATAAAAATACCCCGCTTAAATATCCCATCCTCATAAGCGATATCCTGGACAATAAAACAAATACCCAGGTATTGCGGCCATTTGCCGAGTAAAGCATGCAGGCTTTTATCAAGATAATTCCCGCTATTTAGCAGCGAAAAC
>SCRK01000220.1 GCA_004298075.1 bacterium
ACACAGCGAAGGGGATAGCGTAGCTGTGGGCCAGGTATTGGGGGTTATTGACAACTCATGATTTCTCTAGTAATATAAAGAACATGGCGATCGATTATAAGAAGGAACTCCAAAACGCGGCCAGGAATATGATCTTTACGCACGATACCGATCTTCTGATCAAGATGATCGTGCGCATGGCGGTCAATAAGGCAAAGATTACCCATGCCAGTTTTTTCCTGTATAACCAGGATAAGCAGGGTTATCTGCTCACGGTTTCCAAGGGCTCGCTTAGCAAGAAGGTGCCTCTGGATTTGATTTGTATCGATAAGGATGATGTGTTGATCCGTTTTTTTAGGGAGCATAAGAACAGTTTCATCTTCGGCAGGGAGGCGCTTGTTTACGAGGAGGCCAAAGCCGGCCTGACTAGCGGGAAAATAAAACAGGAAACCAGGCAGCAACTGGCCCAGGTCTTATACCAGATGGAGCTTTTGGAAACAGTAGTCTGTGTGCCAAGCTATTTCCGCGATAAGCTGCTGGGGTTTTTATTGCTGGGCAGAAAGAGCAACGGCAGGAAATTCCTGGATGAAGAGCTGGATTTCTTCGTAGCCCTTAATTCCAACGTAGCCATGGCCATCCGTAACGCCCAGCTATTCAAGGAGCTGGAGTATGAATTGGACCGCAAGCGCCAGATGTTTTTGCGTACCACTATCGCCTTGGCGGCAGCCATTGAAGCCAAGGACCATTATACCCATGGGCATACCACCAGGGTAACCAGTTTTAGCCTTGAGATAGCCAAGAGAATTGACCGCAATACCAGGAAGACATTGAACGATAAATTCCTTGAGGACCTGCATGTTGCCAGCCTCCTGCATGATATCGGCAAGATCGGCGTGCCCGAACATATCCTGAATAAGAGAAGCGAGCTTACCGTAGGTGAACGCAACCGCATCAAGGAGCATCCTATGATCGGGGTGAATATTTTAAAGCCGATCAAGGAACTGGAGGGACCGATGCTCGGAGTAAGGTATCATCATGAACGTTTTGACGGCAAGGGTTATCCCGAAGGATTAAAAGGGGAACAGATCCCGCTGGTTGCCTCCATAATTTCCGTAGCCGATTCTTTTGATGCCATGACTACCGACCGGCCATACCGGCAGGCTTTGCTTAAGGAGAGCGCGGTCAATGAGATCAGGTCTCTGAGCGGCCGGCAGTTTTGCCCGTCTGTGGCGGATGCTTTTCTGGAGCTCTGCCAGGAAGGTAAAATCTAACCCTCCATGCCTCCCAAGCGCGTGATCCTGATGTACATTTCGGAAGTTTCCGGCCACCGCAGCGCTACCATGGCCATTGAAAAGGCGATCAGGTACTTTGAGCCCAAAACCGAGATACTCAATATAAACGCCTTTAACTATACCAATCCCATATCAGAAAAGATTGTTAACCGGATCTATATGGAGGTGATCAAGCGCACTCCTAAACTTTGGGATTATCTTTATGATAACCCCGAGGTGGTCAAGGCTCTGGATAAGATCAAGAAGAATATCCATAGATCGAATTCCCCGAAATTAAAGAAACTTTTTGACAAGTTCAATCCGGATGTAGTAGTCTGCACCCAGGCGTACCCTTGCGGGATGGTGGCGGATTACAAGAAAACTTATGGGGTCAGCCTGCCGCTGGTCGCCGTACTTACTGATTATATACCTCACGCCTACTGGATCTATGATACGGTGGATTATTATATAACTCCTTCGGAGGATGTATCCATCCGTTTAGAAAAAAAGGGGGTTCCGGCGGATAAGATCAGGCCTTATGGAATCCCCTTTGACCATAAGTTCAACCAGCCGTTAAATAAAGAAGAGATTTTCAACAAGTTGAATTTGGATCCGCGTAAGCCGGTGGTATTGATCATGGGAGGAGGCCAGGGATTGGGGCCGATCAAAACCATTGTTAAATCCCTGGAGAAGTCCAGGCATGATATCCAAGAGTTGATCGTTACGGGAACGAATAAGAGATTATTCCGCTCACTTAACCGTATGACCAGGCGCTGCAAGAAGGATATCCATATCTTTGCTTTTGTGCAGAATATCCATGAATTGATGGCTGTCGCCAAAGCGATCATATCTAAGCCCGGAGGGGTTACTACCGCGGAGGTCTTGAGCATGAAACTTCCCATGGTCATCGTCAAGCCCATTCCCGGCCAGGAGGTAAATAATACTAATTTTCTGTCGCAGAAGGGAGCAGCGGTCAAAGTGGATGAGCCTGAAGAGGTGTATCGGACCATTGATGAATTGTTGGACGATAAGGCAAAATTAGAAAAGCTTACGCTCGCTGCCGCCGAAATCGCCAAGCCCGAAGCAAGCCTGGATATCGCCAGGCTGATCTTAACTTTATAAGTCGTGTTCAACTACTATATTTATCGCACCGCCCAATTTATCGCGTTGATCCTGCCTTTAAGATTAGTTTACGCGATCGCCGTCCTTTTAGCCGACCTGCATTATTTGTTCGCGTTCAGGGACAGGAGATTCGTGGTGAACAACCTGCGGGTTATTTTTCCGGAGAAACCGGACCAGCAGCTTCGGAAGATCAGCAGGATGGTTTTTCGTAACTTTGCCAAATATCTGGTAGATTTCTTCCGTTTTGAGAAACTTAACCGGAACTACATAGATAAAAAAATCAAATTAGAGGGGATGCATCATTTTGACGCTGCCTTATCCTCCGGTAAAGGCGCGGTTATCCTGACCGCTCATTTAGGTAATTGGGAGCTGGGAGGGGTAGTCATCGCGCAGTTAGGGTATCCTTTCTGGGTAGTGGCCCTGCCGCATAAGAACAAAAAGGTTAATGGTTTTTTTGACGCTCAGAGGAACAGGAAAGGGGTCAAGGTCATTGCCATGGGCAAGGCGATGAGGAGTTGTATCTCCGAAATCAGGAATAATCACATGGTCGCTTTAGTAGGGGACCGGGATTTTACCGGTAAAGGTATATTGATGGATTTCTTTGGGCGGAGCGCGCATTTTCCCGAAGGCCCGGCGGCTTTAAGCCTGATAACCGGCGCCCCTATTGTCCCGGGATTCATGCTTAGGAACCCCGACGACAGTTTCACCTTAAGAATAGAAAAACCGGTGGAGTTTGCTCCTGCCGGGGATAGGGCCAAAGACATGGCCGATTTAGTTGCGGCATATAAAAAGATATTTGAGGATTATATACGTAAATACCCGGAACAGTGGTATGTATTCCGAAAGTTTTGGGTGAAATAATTATGCGCGCTTGCGTGATTATCCCTACTTATAACGAATCAAAGACTATCGCCGGGATCATCCAGCGGATACAGTCATTTGGCCTGGAAACAATCGTAATTGATGACGGCTCAAGCGATAATACGGCAGATATCGCCCAAGGCTCAAAGGCGCAAGTATTACGCAATGCCAGGAATCTCGGTAAAGGGG
>SCRK01000221.1 GCA_004298075.1 bacterium
CCCGAAGAACCCGGTTTCCGGGTTGATCGCCCAAAGCGAGCCGTCGGAATCCACGCGCATCCAGGCAATATCATCGCCTAGCGTCCAAATCCGGTATCCCTTTTTCTTAAGCCCTTCCGGGGGGACAAGCATTGCCAGGTTGGTTTTACCGCAGGCGCTGGGAAAAGCCGCGGCTATATATTCAACATGTCCGCTAGGGTCTTCAATACCCATGATCAGCATATGCTCGGCCAGCCATTTTTCTTTTCTGGCAACGAAACTGGCGATACGCAAAGAAAGGCATTTCTTGCCCAGGAGCACATTGCCGCCGTATCCGGAACCTACGCTCCAGATAGTGTTATCTTCCGGAAAATGCAGGATCAGCCTTTTCTTTATGTCCAGTTGGGCCTTTGAATGCAGGCACTTAGTAAAACCGTCTTCTTTCTCCAAATGCCTTAATACCGCGCTACCGCAACGGGTCATGATCAACATATTTAAAACCACATAGCGGGAATCCGTCAGCTCCACCCCGATCTTGCTGAATGGAGAACCTACAGGCCCCATGGAAAAAGGGATAACGTACATTGTGCGGCCCTTCATCGCTCCATGGAATATCTCCCTTGCTTTTTTATAAGCGGTAAACGGCCGCATCCAGTTATTATTCGGCCCGGCATCAGCTTTCTTTTTGGTGCAGATAAAGGTCAGATGCTCGGTGCGCGATACATCGTCATGGGCAGTACGGTGCAGAAAACATCCAGGCAGTTTATCCGGTTTAAGCCGGATCAATTCGCCGGAATCCACCGATTCCTTCTCCAGCAAAAGTTTCTGTTCCGGCGAGCCGTCTATCCAGACGATCCGCTCCGGTGAACAAAGCTTGGCCATTTTGTTTACCCATTCAGTCAGTTTTTTATTAGTCGTAGGAAATTTTTCCATTTAGTTACCCCTTAGCGGCAATGAATTTATAAGCGGAGTCAGCCGCCACAGCGCCGTCGCCACAGGCGTTGATCACCTGGTAGAGGCTTTTCTTGCGGCAATCTCCGCAGGCAAAAATACCCTCAACCGATGTCGCCATAACTTCGTCCGTGATTATGAACCCCGCCTCATCCATCTTCAATTTACCCTTCAAGAACATTGTTTCAGGCTCGTATCCTATGTAGATAAACACCCCATCGCAAATAAAATCACTCTCCTTACCGCTTAAAAGATCTTTTATCCTTACCGCCTCAACTTTTTGTGACCCCTTAATCTCGGTGACTACACTGCTTAAAATAAAATTTATTTTCTTATCTTGCTGCATTTTCTCCTGCAGTATCATTGATGCCCGAAGGTCCTGCCTGCGGTGGACTATATTCACGGAAGATGCGAAACGGCTCAAATAGATCGCCTCCTCGGCAACCGCGTTTCCACCGCCTACGATCACCACCTTTTTGCCTTTGTAAAAAGGGGCATCACAGGTAGCGCAGTAGGAAACTCCCCTGCCGGTATATTTCTCCTCGCCCGGGACATTCAATTTACGGGCCCGGGAGCCGCAGGCTATAATGATCGTGCGGGATTCCTTCACCCCGCTAGAAGTTTTAACCGTTTTCTTTTCGCAATCCAGTTCCGATACTTCATCATTTTCTATTTTTACATCCAGATCCCTGACCTGCTTCTCCATGCGGCTCATCAACTCCGCAGTCAGTATCCCTTCGTGAAAACCAGGGTAGTTCTCGATCTTCTCGCTCATCAAGATCCTTCCGCCCACGGACATCTTCTCGATCAAAAGAGTATCCATACGGCTGCGGCCGGCGTAAAGGGCGGCAGTCAAACCCGCGGGACCTCCACCGATAATGATCACGTCATGCATAGTTCAACTCTCTGTAAATTGAAGATGCTTTGTATGAAGAACGCGCCTTTGGAGCGCATAAGGCCTTTTTAAAACCCATTGTTTTGGCCAGCTTCGCCAACTCATCAAACTCAGACGGGAATAAAAATCTCTTGACTGGATAATTCCCGGCTGATGGCCGGAGGTACTGGCCCAGAACCAATATATCGCAACCTGAACTCCTTAAATCCCGCATAGCTTCCATAATTTCTTTACCGCTCTCCCCTAGTCCCAGGATCAAAGATGACTTGGTAACCATATCAGGATCAAGCTCTTTAATAAATTTCAACACCTGTAAAGACCTTTTATAATCCGCCTGCGGCCGCGCCAATGGATAAAGCCGGTTCACTGTCTCAAGGTCATGGCCGATCACATCCGGCCCGGCTCTAACAACCGCTTTAATTATTCCTTTATCGCCTTTAAAATCCGGGATCAATAACTCTATCCGGGTTTTCGGCGAAGAATCACGCAAGCGGCCTATCGTATCAATAAAAATGCTTGAGCCCCCGTCTATCAAGTCATCGCGGGTTACCGAGGTGATCACCGCGTAATCCAGGCGCATCTTGGCCGCGCTGCGAGCGATCCTGGCCGGCTCATCCGCATCCGGAACCACACCGCGAAAAGATCTCTTTACCGCGCAAAACGCGCAAGCCCTGGTGCATCTATCACCCAGGATCAAAAATGCCGCGGTGCCCTGCTTAAAACAGGAATTGATATTCGGGCATCTTGCCTCCTGACAAACAGTATGGATTTTTTCGGCTTTAAGCTGCTCACGCAGTTCTTTCACGGAGTTATCCGGAAGATCCTGTTTGAACCAGGCCGGCAATCTGTTCCTCATAATCAAAGCTTCAATTTACAGGTTTTATTCCCCGCTTTTAAAACCGTCAATCTTTTCTTTATGCGCAGCTTTTCCACCAAAGACGCGTAATCAATAATCAGTTTGCCTTTTAAGTGGTCGATCTCGTGCTGCAATACGCAGGCGAGAATATCCTTAGCCTCTAATTTTACGGGATTCCCGTTTTCATCAAGGGCCTCAACCCAGACCTCTTTTGCGCG
>SCRK01000222.1 GCA_004298075.1 bacterium
CTGATCCAGGTGCTGCTTATCCAGGAGGAGGCATTTACGGTAAGGTGTTTGGGAACAACCTGCGCTTCAAAAGCCGTATTCGCCGGATCAGCGAACCCCCGCGCTACCCCGGCAACAAAGATCATGGCATAAAGGCCTAAAAGTGAATTTAAATGAGTCTGCCAGGATATTATGGCCAGAATGATTGTGCACAGGCATGAAGCCGCGCGGGTTATCAGGATGATCGTGCGCCGGTTGACATGATCGGCGACATAGCCGCCGAAAGGCGCTATGGAAATTGCCGGGATCGCCTCCACCAGCCCCAGCCATCCCAGCGACAAAGGGCTATGCGTTATCTTATATATTTGAAATCCAATAACCACAGCCAGGGCCCGGCTGGCCAGGGTAAAGAACCCGACAGAGCCGATGAAAAGGCGAATATCGGGAATTTTTAAAGCTTCCCTGAAATCATGGTGTTTATTTTGACCGTTCATGAGGGATATATTTATAGTACCAACTTAATCAGCTGTCAAATGATAATCTCCAACACAGGTTCTAAATTAGACATTATGTGGTATAATAGTTAAAAATATAGAGGTTCTTATTCTGATGAATATATTGATATTTACTATATTAATCTGGTTTGGCTCTATCGTTGCCGGGTTCTTAGGTTCGCTTACCGGCCTGGGCGGCGGTATAGTTATCGTTCCCCTGCTTACTTTGGTTTTTGGAGTAGATATCCGCTACGCCATAGGCGCATCGCTTGTTTCGGTGATCGCTACTTCTTCCGGGGCTGCCGCGGCATACGTTAAAGAGGGCTTTAGCAATATCAGGATCGGAATGTTTTTGGAAATTGCCACAACAGTAGGCGCGCTTTTAGGTGCATTCCTGGCCTTACGGCTGGCCACGCCTGTTATAGCCGTTATTTTTGGTATAGTGCTTATGTATTCTGCCTATATCTCGAGCCGGCCCAGGAGCAAGGATATAAGCGCGGATAAGCCGGATTGGCTTGCCACCCGCTTGAGGATGAAAGGGACTTATCCTACGCCGGAGGGGCTTAAATCATATAGCGCCAGCTCTGTTCCCGCCGGCTTCGGGCTGATGTTTATAGCCGGTACCGTATCGGGCTTGTTAGGCATAGGTTCCGGAGCTGTCAAGGTCCTGGCTATGGATCAGGCCATGCGCCTGCCTTTTAAAGTCTCCACAGCTACGAGTAATTTCATGATCGGGGTTACTGCCGCAGCGAGCGCGGGCATTTATCTTAGCAAAGGATATATCGACCCCGGCCTGACTATGCCGGTTATGCTGGGGGTACTTCTTGGTTCATCCCTGGGCGCCCGCCATCTTTTTGGCGCCGAGACCAAAAAGTTAAGGGTAGTTTTTGGCGTAGTTATCTTCCTATTAGCCATAGAGATGATCTATTCGGGATTTAAAGGCGGTATCTTAAAATGAATAATACCGGCCAGGAATTAACGGACCACAAAATGGAGATGCTGATCGGCAACCTCTTGAGAGCGGGTGTTGTTGCCGCGGCATCGGTAGTGCTTTTGGGAGGGATAATCTATCTCTTCCGCCACGGAAGCGCGTTAGCCGACTATAAAGTTTTCCAGCGGGGCCCCTCTGATCTGCGCAGGATCGGGGGTATCCTTAGCAACGCTTTTTCCGGGCATGGCCGCGGGTTTATCCAGTTGGGACTATTGTTATTAATAGCTACTCCCGTAGCCAGGGTGATGGTATCGATTTTCGTGTTCGCGCGTAAACGCGATACTCTGTATGTCATTGTCACTTTGTCCGTATTTTGCATCCTGATCTACAGCCTGTTCGGCGGCAGATGATCCACAATATTCCATAATTAAATCCCCATTGGGAAAAGAATGTTTTATAACAGAAAACTTGACAAATATAGATTTATCTGTATACTTTATATAGTCAATAGTTCACATTATTAAGTATAATTGAGGGTAAAATGGATATCCAGGAATTTGCCGGTAAGGTAATCGAGTTATTTCCTCAGATCATCAGGGGTTTTAAACAGTATGAAAATAATTATTTAACCAGGGGGGAAATAACTTTGCCCCAGTTTTGGGCCTTAGGTTATCTTGATCATAACGGCAGGTGCAAGATGCATAATTTGGCAAATCACCTTAAGATCTCGCCTTCCGCCACAACCGGTTTAATCGACAGACTTATACTCCAGGGTTTGGTTGCCAGGAAAGCCGATCTTCATGACCGGCGCATAGTATGGATAGAATTGACCGCTAAAGGAAGAGGAATAATCAAAAGCATAAGCAAACAAAAAAACGAGGCGTTGATAAAGGTCTTTGGAAAGATCTCTGCGAAGGATAGGGAGCATTACCTGAATATTCTCGAACAGGTTGCCAAGATCACCGCTTCTCTCCCGGATAAAAAATAAAACCCAGCAATAAATTAAAAGTGAAAATCATATTTAAAAGTTTAATTATTATACTATTTTTACCGGTTCTTCTTTTCGGCGCGCCTTCTAAAGATTACTCGCCTAACCAGGAATTTCTTACGCTCACCGACTGCTATAAACTCGCGCTAAAACAGAGCGAACTTATTGCCATAGATGCCGAACAGATCAAAATAGCCGAAGCCCATTTTCTTGAAGCCTTCGGCACGATAATGCCGCAGGTTTCTTTTTCCCATACGGTGATCAGGAACCATTCCAGCAATACCTCGTACAATAATAATTACGAAGCAAAATTTACCTTCACCCAGGATATTTTTTCCGGTTTTAAGGAATTTGCCGCGATGAAGGCAAGCAAATTTGAAAAGAGCCAGCGCCAAAAAGAGTGGTGGCGCGCCGAACAGCTTCTTTTTGTGGATGTCTCCGATACCTTTTATCTGCTTTTGGAAATCCAACATGATCTTAACGCGCTTAAAACAATCGAGTTCGCGCTTAGAGACCGGGTTAAAGAATTAAAGGCACGTGAAAATATCGGTAAATCCAGGGCCAGTGAGGTCGTGACCACGGAATACCAGCTCTATAATCTTGAAGCTGAGATCCAGCAGGAAAGGAATCAGGAGCTCCTGGTGCGCCAGCTTCTTGAATTCTTGATCGGCAGGCAGTTTGACCAGATAGCGGAATCCAAATTCGATCTTAATATAAAACCGGAATTTCAATATTTAGAAGAAGCATCTTTTCGGCCCGATGTGCAGGCAGCTTATTATGCCTGGAAGTCGGACCAGGAACAGATAACTATCGCCAAAAGCGGCTTTCTTCCCCAGATAAATTTACAGGGCGACTATTTTACCCATCGCTATTCTGTCCCCTCGGACAGCAAATGGGACGCTTTCCTTGTGGTGAATGTTCCCATTTTCGAAGGGACCACTACTTACGGCCAGGTTAAAGAAGCGAATTCCGTAGCCAAACAAAGCGGGCTGTTGTATAGTAGGATAGGCAGGATCGCCATCGAGAATATCCACGATGCTTATATAAACATGCGGATATCTATCGTGAGAAAGAATACCCTGGGAAAAGCTTTGAAATCCGCCGAGCTAAGCTATCATTTGCAAACCCAGGATTACAAACTTAATGTGGTGAATAACCTGGATGTCTTGACCGCGATACAGAATTTACAAGATGTCCGCAGAAGCTATATCCATACTTCTTATGAGAGCAAACGTTTTTACTGGCAGTTATTAGCCGCGGCAGGGGAGATCAATCCTGATACGATAATAAAATGACGCTATCCGATATATCGATTAAAAATCCCGTATTTGGCTGGATGCTTATGATCGGGGTCCTGGTTTTCGGCCTGATAGGTTTCCAGCGTTTAGGGACAAGCCAGCTGCCTGATGTGGACTTTCCGGTTGTATCGGTTTCAATAACCTGGGAGGGGGCCGCCCCGGAAGTCATGGAAACCGATGTAACCGATATTGTCGAAGACGCGGTGATGAGCGTAGAGGGATTAAAAGAGGTTACCTCCGTATCCACTCAGGGCAATACGCAGATCACCCTGGAATTCAATCTTAACCGCAATATAGATGTGGCCCTGCAGGAGGTGCAAAGCAAGATCGCCCAGTCGCAAAGAAATTTGCCGCGCGATATCGATCCTCCTGTTATCACCAAGACCAACCCTGAAGACCAGCCGATACTTTGGGTTGCCCTTTCCGGCGACCGCTCGATTAAAGATCTATGCCGTTATATCAATGAGACTTTAAAAGATCAGTTTACGATCGTGCCGGGGGTCGGTGACATCAGGGTTGGAGGCTATATCGATCCAAACCTGCGGGTTTGGCTTGATGCCGAAAAGATGCAGCAGATGGAGCTGACGGTTGAAGATGTGCTCAACGCGATAAATTTCCAGCACGCGGATATCCCTTCCGGATATATCGATACCGGGCCCAAAGAGATCAACGTGAGGGTTTACGGGGAGGTTACTACCCCGGGGCAATTTGAAAACCTGATTATACCGACGCGTGTGCGCGGCGGGCCGATTTGGAAGAGCCTGCGCATTGGAGATGTCGGTACCGTTGAGGACGGCTTGGCGGATATCCGCAGGATCTCGCGCAGCTGGGGCAAGACCGCGGTCGGACTGGGCATAGTTAAACAGCGCGGAACAAATGCCGTGGTAGTGGCAGACGGGGTAAAGCATAAAATGGCAGAGCTCCAGAAAAGTTTGCCTGCCGGGATGCAGCTTAGCGTGGTTTTTGACACCACCCAGTTTATCAAAGACTCGGTTAATGAGTTAAAATTTAACCTGTTCCTTTCAATCATCCTGACCTCGCTTGTCTGTTATTTATTTTTAGGTTCCTGGAGCGCCAATGTCAATGTTTTGTTATCCATACCTTTTTCTATCATGGGCGCGTTCCTCATTCTTTATTTCGCCGGGTTTACTATCAATACCTTTACGATGCTCGGGCTTTCCCTGGTCATAGGGATCGTCGTGGATGATGCCATAATGGTCCTGGAGAATATTTCGCGGTATCAGGAGCAGGGCTTGGGCCGAAAAGAGGCGGCCTTAACCGGAGCCCGGGAGATCACCTTCGCGGCTATCGCGGCATCCGTGGCGATCTTAGCGATCTTTGTGCCGGTTATCTTTATGCAGGGGATCGTTGGAAAATTCTTCTTTCAGTTTGGGGTCACGATATCGGTAGCGGTAATATTTTCTTTGCTTGAAGCCTTGACCATCACGCCGATGAGGTGCTCGCAATTTTTAACTGTAAAGCATACAACTTGGCTGGGCAGGACCATGGATAAGTTCATGAAATGGTTATCGGAAAGTTATCGCTCCACACTCAGGTTTATATTGGGCCGGCCCAAGACGGTCCTGGTCATCGCGGTTTTGGCTTTTGTTTTATCTTTAGGCCTGTCGAGGTTTTTGAGAAAAGAATTCATCCCCCCGCAGGATCAAAGCAGGTTCCTGGCGCGCATAACATTGCCCCTGGGTAGTTCCATCGAAAAAACCGACGGTCTTTTTAAGGAAGCGGAGAAATTCCTGATGCAGCGCCCGGAAGTATTAAGTTATTTCAGCGCGATAGGCGGTTTTACCGGAGGGCAGGTCAATCAGGGATTTATCTTTATTACGATGAAGCCTCCAAAAGAGAGGCCCCTGCAAAACGGGCATCATGAGACTCAAGGCGAGTTCATGCAGGTAACCCGTAAGCAATTCAGCGGTATTCCGGGAGTAGACCGCGCTTCGATACAGGATCTCTCCCTTACCGGTTTTACCGCCCAGCGCGGATTTCCCATTGAATTTACGGTCCGGGGGCCTGATTGGGAAAAATTGGGCCAGGTCAGCCAGGAGATCATGAAACGGATGAAGGCAACGGGCGCGATGGTAGATGTTGATACCGACTATCAGCTGGGCATGCCCGAGCTGCAAGTTTATCCGGACCGGGAGAAGGCAGCAGCGCATGGCGTAAGCGTCCTTTCTATAGCCGATACCATCAATGCCATGGTTGGAGGGGTGCGTAACGGCAAATTTACCAGCCGGGGCAAACGCTATGATATCCGGGTGCGATTGGCTGAAGCCGACCGTTCGAATACAAAAGATGTCCAAAGAATGTGGGTCCGCAATGAATTTGGAGAGGTGGTGCCGCTATCTGCAGTTGTGACCGCGAAGGAAAATCCTTCTTTATTCTCGATTACCCGCAAAAACCGCGAGCGCGCCGTCAGTATTTATGCCAACCCCGCCCCCGGCCATTCCCAGCAAGAAGCCCTGGATGCTGTTTTGAAGATCAGCAAAGAAACCCTGCCGGCCGATTACCATTTGGTTTTCTCCGGCGGTTCGCAGGCCTTCACAGAGTCTTTCCAGAGCCTGATCTTTGCCCTCATTTTGGGAATTTTTGTCGCTTATATGATCCTTGGAACGCAGTTCAACAGCTTCATCCATCCCCTTACCGTACTTTTGGCGCTGCCATTTAGTGTCATAGGAGCCTTTTTATTCCTGCTCATAACCCACAATTCACTTAATCTGTATAGTATGATCGGCCTTATCCTCCTCATGGGTATTGTAAAGAAGAACTCTATCCTGCTCGTTGATTTTACTAATGAACGGCGCAGGCAGGGAATGGGAGTAAAAGAGGCGCTTTTGGATGCTTGCCCAATACGTCTCAGGCCGATCCTAATGACTTCTGTTGCCATGATCGCGGCCGCGACCCCGGAGGCGCTGGCTATCGGGCCGGGTTCGGAGGTTATGGTCCCCATGGCTGTCGCGGTTATCGGTGGAGTTTTGCTTTCTACGATCTTGACGCTTTTTGTGGTCCCTTGCGCTTATGAAGTATTCTCAAAGCTTGAGCACCATTCGGATAAAACTAATCAGCCATAAGAGTTAAATAGCCTATGCGCGCTTGGCAACCGCGAATTCAAAATATCCTTGCTTTAGTAAGATGTTGCTTATATAATTTACTAGTAAATAATGGAATAGCCTCTCTTTTTCGCGTCAACGGCGAATTTCTTTTTTTGGAAGCATCCAGCATAAATAATAAAAAGGAGGATGGTTATGGCGAAGATATTGATCGTGGATGATGACGCAAAAGAGCTTGAACTCTATCAGGATATTTTATTGAGCCAGGGATTCGATGTTCTGACCGCCGGTAACGGTGAAGACGGCCTGAAGCTCGCCATTGACAATCTCCCCGATCTGATACTTCTCGATGTGATGATGCCGAAGAAAGACGGAGGCAAGGTGTCCCAGGACCTATTGAGAAATGATAAGACCAAAAATATACCCGTAATATATCTCACCAGTATAATCACCGAGGAAGAGGTCAAGGCGCAGCACGGAAGGGTTTCCGGAAGGTTTATTATTTCCAAATCCTCTAACCGGGCAGAGCTTATCCAAAGAATAAAAGAAGTCCTTTCTGCCGGCGGTAAATAGCGCGCAAGAAGGTGATAGGGAAAACATGAGGGTACAAACAAAAATAATATTTTTACTCTTTTCGATCGTTATGGTGTTTGCTTCTTCTCTTCTTTTGCAGAGGGTGTTTGAGAAGCAAAGGCTGATCACTTTATTATCCAATGAAGAAAAACAGATGCAGCTGGTTTTTGAAAAGATACTTGAACTTAAGGGCGAAACACTAAATACCTTAGCTTACGATTATACTCATTGGGATGAGATGGTCAATTTCACAGCCGGCAGGGATAAGGGCTGGGCTGTTGAAAATATCAATACCGCCTTACCCGCTTTCAACGCGAATGTAATATGGATATATTCTCTAGATGGTTCCCTTATCTACTCCGTAGATGATCTTAAGGGCCGCGGCCTCAAAGAGCAGCTTTTTCCCGAAAATAGGATAAGCGGGATTTTTGCCAACGGGCCTTTCTGTCATTTTTATATCAATACCTCAAAAGGTATTCTTGAGATCCGCGGCGCCAGCATTCACCCGAGCAAAGATGTGGAGAGAAAGACTCCCGCGCAAGGCTATTTTCTGGCCGGCCGCCTCTGGGATAAAGGTTATATCGATGAAATTGCCAAGTTATGCGGATGCGATATAACCGTAACCGCTCTCTCGGAAAAGAAAGAAGCGCCCGTTGTCTCAAATCCGCAAAAAGGGACAATTGCTTTCAGCCGGATCCTTATGGGGCCGGAAGGGAAGCCGGCGTTTGAAATAACCGTCCGGAAAGAATCCCAGCTGATCAAGGATTTTAACCTCGGTTATAAGAACTTTTTCTTTATAATGACGGCGTTCCTGGGGATATTTTTGATCATTTTCATAGTTTTGCTGACCAGGTGGGTCAAGACCCCGCTTCAGTTGATATCCGGCGCCTTAAAAAATGAGAATACTGAATGCGCGGTCGCGCTGCAAAAAGATCAAACCGAATTCGGCGACATCATCCGCGTGATCAGCCGGTTCTTTGAGCAGAAGCATGAACTTGAAAGAGCGAAGCTTCAGGCAGATGCCGCCAATCGCGCGAAATCCGAATTTTTGGCCAATATGTCCCATGAGTTAAGGACCCCCCTTAACGCTATCATTGGTTTTGCCGAGGTCCTGCAGGACCAATATTTTGGCCAGTTGAATGAAAAGCAGCGAAAATACGTGGATAACATTAATACCAGCGGCAGGCATCTTTTAGGCCTGATCAATGATATATTGGACCTCTCCAAAGTAGAAGCCGGGAAAATGGAGCTTGAGCCGGAAAAGTTGTCTTTAAAAAAAGATGTTCTTGAACCCTCGCTTACCCTGCTTCAGGAGAAGTGCCTCAAGCACAATATAGGTTTGTCTTTGGATATCCAATCTCAGGCCGATATTAACATATCAGCGGATCCAAAGAAGCTTAAGCAGATAATGTTCAATCTTTTAAGCAACGCGGTTAAATTCACCCCGGACGGCGGCAGGGTTGAGGTAAGCGCGAAACTGGCCGCGGCGGATTTTATAGAGATCTCCGTAAAAGACACCGGCATCGGGATAAAGCCCGCTGACCTTTCGAAACTCTTTCAGACCTTTAGCCAGATCGAATCCGGCTATTCCAAAACTGTTGAAGGCACGGGCTTGGGCCTTGCCTTAACCAAGAAACTAGTTGAGCTTCACGGAGGGGAGATCCGGGTAGAGAGTGAATTTGGCAAAGGCTCTAAGTTTATATTCACCATACCCGTTAAATCATAGCGCGATGGCCAAGAAAATACTTATTGTGGATGATAACGAGAATAACCGGTTATTGTTGTCGGATATCCTGCAATACCGCGGCTATGAGATCTTAGAGGCAGAGGATGGGGAGAAGGGCGTAAGCATGGCGGGTGAGCTTAAACCGGATCTGATCCTTTTGGATATGCAGATGCCGGGGATAGATGGATTCGCGGCGGCAAAAATGCTTAAAAGCGGGCCCCTGACCAAAGATATAAAGGTGATCGTGGTAACCAGCTTTGCCATGAAGGGGGACAGGGAGAAGATCATTGCCCTGGGCGTTGACGATTATGTCGCAAAACCAATAGATACCAGGCAGTTCCCTGTTTTGGTGGAAAAACACATCGGCCCGGCTTGATCAGCCTGATAAGCAAGGCACGCTTCCTCCTCTACGATAAGAAGATAATGGATAACATCAATAAGGCCGCAAAATTTATCTATATCTTTCTGATCGCTTATATTTGTTTGCTCCCCTTTTATTACTACCCGGCAGGATATTTTACAGTTTTTAAGATCCCCTTAATTAAATATTTCCCGCTTATTTTGATCACAGCCCTCTTTGCTATCTCGGCAGTCAAACTCTCCTTTCGCGTAAAACCAGCTAAAGAAGATACCCTTAAATTGTGCGTTTTATTATATTTCTTTTTAACCCTCTTTAGCGGAGCAGGGACAGCTTATTATCCGATCAGCGTCTTTAAAGCGCTCTATTACGCGGCAACGGGATTGCTGATTTATTTTATTATTTCTTCCTGGGATCTGAGCATCGCGTTGAAAGTGTATTTTTTAAGATCAATAGTATTCATTGGCTTTCTGGTAAGTTTATATGGGATTATAACCTTGCTCCTGGGCAGGGATCTGCTCTTCGGTTATTTGCAATACTCTAAAAGCAATTTAATCGGACCGGACATTTGGCTGAAGATGGGGAGGATATCTTCTTCTTTGGGCAATCCGTTGTTCCTGGGAGGAGTCCTGTCTTTATTATTCCCCATTTCGGTTTATCTATATTTGCTTGATCAAAAGGAAAAGAAGTTCCCCGGCATTTTTATGGCAGGGCAGGCCGTAGTAATATTCCTGGGATTGCTCCTTACTTTTTCTATCG
>SCRK01000223.1 GCA_004298075.1 bacterium
GAAATACGCTCTTTCGCTATAGCGAACCTTGTTCTCTGCTATCAGGCAACAGGGAACACAGGAAAAGTTATCGGCTATCTCCTCAACCTCAGTGAGATAAACCCTTGTTTTAGTTTTAAGCAACTCCGCAGTTATTTCTCGGCAGGTTTGGCCGTCAAAGAGAGAAAATTGTTTGATAAGGTGTTTGATTTGTATCAAAACGTCAGGGCCCTGAGAGGGAAAATTGCCTTTAAAAAAGCAGGATCATCCTTGAAAGTTCATAAATATTTGGGAACAAGATAAATATGAAGAAAGCGGCCGTGGTCATAACAAGCACCTGCTATTCCTCGAGAGCTGATTTTGATTTGATACGCAGCTGGCTAAAAGAGAATGGCTGGAAACTTGTAAGAAGAATAGAAAATGCCGACTTGGTAATTGTCCATACTTGTGCTTATGTAAAAGCAAAAGAAGACCAGTCAATAATGATGATTAAAGTAATCAAAAGCAATATGCAAAAAAACAGCAGGTTGATCGTAACCGGATGTTTGCCGGCAATAAACAAAAATAGGCTTGGGAGGATATTTAAAGGAGTAAGCGTGTCCTCTAAGTATTTGCATCAATTGGAAGGCAGCATAAATGGAAAGGTAAAATTTCGGGATATCGGCTTTACCGAACCAACGGGAATTTCGCTTAACAAATTGGGTGATAAACCCCAGCCCGGGTATCTCTTCAAGGAATACAGATTGAGAATAGGCCGGGGATGTAATGGCAGCTGTAGTTATTGTGTTATACGCAGGGTTTTTGGAAAACCAGAGAGCCGGCCTGTATTAGAGATATTACGGGAATTCAGGACCGCCTTAAAAAGGGGGTATAAAAAGTTTGTGCTGGTTGCCAACGAGGTAGGGGCCTATGGCGAAGACATCGGGGCAGATGTTGTTGAGCTTATTACTTCCCTTGCGGCGGCAAGCGGCACTGCTAAATTCGCGATATCCAATATCACTCCCGATAAATTAAAGGAGTTGCTTCCGCGGCTGAAGAAGTTTATTTATAAAAAAAGAATATGGCGCATAAATGTCCCCGTGCAATCCGGCAGCGACGCTGTGCTTAGGAAGATGAGAAGATCTTATGTGGTGGATGATTTTAAATCAGCGATTGAGGAAATCTTTAAGCTTAATCCCGAGATTCTCATTGAGACGGATGTCATGGTAGGTTTCCCCTCGGAATCGAAAAGCGATTTTTACAAAACGGTTTTGCTGACCGAGTGGTTAAACAAAAACAAAGTATTTTCTCAGGTATTCCCTTATGACCCCCGGCCCCATACCCCGTCAATCCTAATAACGCCCCAGGTTGGCAGGAGGGAGAAACAAAAACGTTTTGAAAAAATAGAATTCTTATGTTCATCGTATTTTGTCATGAAAAACAAAATGTTGCTCAAGAAATGGAAAAATGAATGGAAGATAAAAAGGTAGTACCGGAATATCAAGGCCCGAATTAATCATTTAACCATTATTAAATATCCGAAAATGCAGCTAGAAGATTGTATAAAGGGATTCATTCAGGGGATAAGCAAGGCTATCCCTCCGGCTAAAACATGCAAGATTGTTTTAAAGAAGATGAAAAATATAGATCCTCCGATATTAAAAGGTTATTTTGAAGTCCCGCGGCCGAGCAAAATTCCGCAATATAGAGTTTTAAGCACTGATTATTACCAGCAAGTTACGAGAAATTTCTTTCTGGTCCCGGCAAATCAAGGAACTAATGGGAAGGGGCATTCTAAAGAACAGGCCTTAGCCAGCGGACTTATGGAGTTGGTGGAAAGATATTCATGTTCTAAATATATCCTTGATAATAGAAATGTTTGCAGTGTATATTCTTTTCAGGATTTAAAGAAAAGTAATTTATTCCAATTAGAAGATATCTATGCCAATCTAATCAATAAGGACCAGATGCGCGTATTAAAAGAAGAGGCGTTGGGATCTTCTAAGATCCGGTGGTATGGCGGATATGCTTTGAACGGCAGGAAAGTGAGCCTGCCTATAGACCTAATTTTAAGGCTTCTAGAAGGGACCAATGGGATGGCCTCAGGGAATTCTCTTGAAGAAGCCCTGCTGCATGGTATCTGCGAAGTGATTGAAAGGCATTGTTTATCCCTGATAGAAATAAACAAATTAAAAACGCCGCTTATTAAGTTTTCCACGATCGCCTCTTCCATAGGGAAGAAACTAATCAAGGATTTTCAGTCTCTAAATTACCCGATTTTTATTAAAGATTTCTCTTTAGGCATTGGTTTACCGATAATCGGGGTAGTTAGAAAAATGGATGAAAGCAGCTGTATTGTTACGGCCGGGGTAGCTACGACTAGAGAAGAAGCGTTA
>SCRK01000224.1 GCA_004298075.1 bacterium
CGGTGTTTTACGTAAATATATAGCGGGATAAAATTAAAGCCCAGCCTTCTTTTTGGCTCATACCCAGTGGCGCCCATTTCATATTTCTTTATTTTATTCTTAATACACCAATTAATCAGTTCACGAAATCTTACAAAATACAGATTATACTGGTAGGCAACTGAATAATCAAACCCCAGATAATAATCAATAAAATAATCCCCGGATACCAGACAAAACGCAAATGCCGCTATCTTATTATCTATTCTCCACAAGAAAAATTTAGTCTCAAGCGGCATATTTTTTGATACATTCTTAAAGAAATCTGCTGTCAGCTTCTCCAGGCCCATCTCCTGCCTCTCATATGTCTGCAGGTATAGGGCGTACACCTCCTCCAACACGCCATCCTCCAGCTTATTTGTAATTTCTAAGTCAATTTTGAGCTTACCGTCTATTTTTAAAAATTTCCTTTTTAACCCGCTTCTCGATGCGCTGCTTAGCGTCTTTAAATACTCATCGAAACTGCTAAAATGAATATCCATATCGGTAGACGGCAAAGAGTCGATCCTGAAAAAACCGCTGTCAAGGCGCTCATCAAGAATCTTCCTGTAACTAAGATCGAAATCCTTAAAAGCGATAATTCCTGCCCGCTCTTGGCGGGCTATATCTTCCATGCCTTTATATATCGCCTTAAATATTATCAGGGGGTCCCCGGCCATTCCTATCCTGCCCTGCCCCATCGGTAAGCCGCAAATCAAAACTCTGGGGCTAAAAATACCCGGAAAAAGGCTTTTGATAAAGTTAGTGGCCTTTTTAAATTTACCGGCAACCGCGATATCCAGAGGAAAATCCATGATAAAACAGTTGGTCGCGCCAATCGGCTTATTGTTATCGTAAACTACAATATAAAAAAATGAAAATTGAGATAGATTTGATTCATCCAGGGTCTTAAGAAAATAATAGCTTTCTAAGATACCCGGGTAGACGGCGTACCAGTCCTGGGGAGGGATTTCCTCAATCTTTCTTGCGATCTTGATCTTCAAACCCGATTCCACGGTCATGTCTGGAGTTACTCTCTTTTTTAGCCTATCGCTACCAGCGCTATTCCGCAAACAACAGCGGATATCCCCAGCCACCGCGCGGTATTAATCTTTTCCTTTAATATTGATACTGAAGCCAGGGCAATTAAAATGCAGCGCATGCTATCAATAGAAAAAGCAAAATTCAAATCTTAAAGTCAAATTTTGTTTCATTGGATTGCTTCCTTATGTTTGCTGCTGATCGATACGAGTATTACTCCAAAAGAGAACTACCGCTGCACATACTATAAGAACAAAAAATTAGGGTTAAGGCTATTACCGGGACGGTTTGTTTATTTTTCATTTATTTCCGCGCGCATTGGTATTGGTAATAATTATAGGTGAGCAATGTTACATCAGATATAAATCTTTTGGCATGTTTAGCAAGCCTATCTTCGTGTTTAGCCAAAACACAAATTAAGAAATTACCCTTGTTAGTGAATACAACCCCCACATCGTGGCAAACGTGTTTTTCTAAACCGGTTTTATGAACAACATAGGTTCCTCTGGGGAGTTTTCTGGGAATGCGGTCGTTAATCTTCTGCTCTCCCAACAACTTCAGGCATTTTTCAGATACCTCTTTATTTAAAAACTTCCTGTAATATAATTCTTCCAGCAAATAAGCCATATCTTGCGCTGTCGTATAGTTCTCTTCCCCCGCTCTCCTTTCAACAAAATCCATCATCCTGCGCGCGATATTAGTATTTTTTAAACCCATTTTTTTAAAATAGCGGTTGAGCGTATCAAGCCCCAAGAAATCAATAAGCACATTGGCGGCGGCATTATCACTCTGGGTAATCATGGGATTAAACAATTCTTCCACTGTAAAAACCGCGCCGGGAGGCTCTTTTCCCAGCACCTTTGACCCCGATACTTTTTCAGAAGATTTAAGGCTTATGGCGTCTTTTAGGCTTATTTTACCATCCTGCGCGGCATAAAAACAGGACAGCATGATAGGAACCTTGACTAAGCTTGCGGAAGGGATCAACGTATCTTCGTTAAAAGTAATTTTCCATCCCATATCCAAGTCTTCAATCACCATGCCGACTGTGCCTCTAAAATGCCCGACTTTGTTTCCTATGTCCTTCTTCAACTTTAACCACGACTGCCTTCTCTTTTCTAGCAAAATCTGCCCGCATTTAATTTGCTGCTTATGATTTATAAACGCTTTATACGCAAAAAATAAGGCCGCGCCAAAAATAATACTTAAAATTATTAAAAATACTGATCTTGCTTTCATAATTTCTAATAAATCTAGAGCAGGAAAATTTTGCTCTACTCCAAAATTCATAAACTCTATTTTGTTACTTTCGTTTTTTCACTCCGACTATGATTCCTTTATCCCACTCGTCATAATTTGCCATTGGTCTTGCTTAAGGCTCCTAAAAAAATATCCTGATTAGCGCTAATAATCAGGGCTTAGGTTATCTCTCATTCTAGGTTTTGAGAGATTTATTTGGTTGCCCCGCATGGACTCGAACCATGATAACAAGATCCAGAATCTTGTGTCCTACCATTAGACGACAGGGCAGATGTTTTATTAATGGATAAAAAGCCGGGATAAACCCGGCTTAGTATCGTTGAGCCAAAACCAACAAATTATTAATTTATTTC
>SCRK01000225.1 GCA_004298075.1 bacterium
GCGAGATCATCAAGGAGGCCGGTCAGATAAAGCCGGGGGACAGGTTAAAAACCGTTTTACATAAAGGAATGTTCATAAGCTTGGTTCAGGAGGTCATGAAGAATGAAAGAGAAAGCGGTGTTTGAAGAGGACCTGAAAAAACTGCAGAAGATCGTGGAGGAGCTCTCCAGCGGCAAGATCACCCTCGGGGAATCCCTTAAAAAATACGAAGAGGGGGTAAGATTGGCAAAATCCTGCTCTCAGGTATTAGCCGAAGCCCAGCGCAAAGTGGATCTACTCATGAAAAAAGACGGCAAATTTGACCTGGGAAAGTTTGATGATCCGGGAGAAGAGGAAGATAAATAAAGATGGTGTTAGAGAAAATAAATTCTCCGCAGGACCTCAAAACATTAAGCCCGGATGAGCTTAACCGTTTAGCCAAGGAGATAAGGCAGAGATTGATCGAGGTAGTTTCGCAGACCGGCGGCCACCTGGCCTCAAGCCTGGGAGCGGTGGAGTTGATCATCGCCTTACACTATTGCCTGAATACTCCCGCGGATAAGATAATTTTTGATGTAGGGCATCAGGCCTATGC
The DNA here is from genome assembly GCA_004298075.1 of bacterium. GTDB lineage: Bacteria > Omnitrophota > Gorgyraeia > Gygaellales > Profunditerraquicolaceae > UBA6249. The sequence continues at coordinate 575 of SCRK01000225.1, forward strand.
TCATAAAATATTAACCGGACGTAACCCAAAATTTGCCACCCTCAGGCAGTATGGGGGCTTAAGCGGTTTTCCTTCCAGGGATGAATCGGTTTATGACCCTTTTACTACCGGGCATAGCTCAAACGCGGTCTCCCTTGGCCTTGGCCTTGCCTGCGCCAGGGACCTTTTACCTGAAAAGGAGAAATTTAAGGTCGCCTGCGTGATCGGTGACGGCTCCTTAAGCGGCGGGCTTTGTTTTGAAGGCCTGAATAACGCCGGCCATCTGAAAAAGGATATTTTGGTAGTTTTAAATACCAATGAGCTGAGCATCGCCCCTAATGTGGGGGCGATCAGCAATTACCTGAATAAGATCATCTCCCTGCCGGTGTATAACCGTGTTCATGATAACCTGGTTAATTTTTTAAAAACCCGGCTGAGCGAAGGAAGCCGTCTGTTAAAGCTGATGAACAGATTTGAAGAAGGCTTAAAAGGCCTATTTGTCCCGGGGATGCTTTTTGAAGAAATGGGGTTCCGCTATTTCGGGCCCATTGATGGGCATGACCTGGCTACATTGATATCTACATTAAAAAACATCACCGGGTTTAAGGGCCCCCGGCTTCTGCATGTAGTTACCAAAAAAGGTAAAGGCTGTTGTTTTGCCGAGGAGGATCCGGTAAAGTTTCACGGCATAAGTTGTTTTGATATAAACACGGGAGAAGTGGTAAGCAAGAAAGCCCCCCCGGGCTCAAGGAGTTACACCGAAGTATTCCGCGATAAATTAGTCTCCCTGGCGCATGACGATCCGGGGATCGTCGCTATAACCGCGGCCATGCCTGAGGGGACAGGCCTGGATAAATTCCGTGATAATTTTCCGGATAGATTTTTTGACGTGGGTATTGCCGAGGGGCATGCGGTTTGCTTTGCCGCAGGCCTGGCTAACCAGGGGTTTAAACCGGTAGTTGCCATTTACTCGACATTTCTGCAGCGGGCTTATGACCAGATCATCCAGGAGGTCTCCTTGCAGGGGCTTCCGGTGATATTAGCTATTGACCGGGCAGGGATTGTCGGGGAAGATGGGGTTACGCATCAGGGTATATTTGATATTGCTTATCTTAAAAGTATCCCGAACCTGGTGATCATGGCACCTAAGGATGGCGGTGAACTGGAGGATATGCTGGAGTTTAGCCTGAAACTGGGGAAGCCGGCGGCAATAAGGTATCCCCGTTCAAGCGTGCCGGTACCAGTTAAAACATCCGCGCCTTTGGAATTAGGGAAGGCTGAGCTTCTCCGGGAGGGGAGGGATTTTACGATCATCGCCTTAGGGAGCATGGTTTCGGCTAGCCAGGAGGCTGTTGGCATATTGGCTAAAGAAAACCTTTCAGGGGGCCTGATCAATGCCAGATTTGTTCATCCGCTGGACCTGGATTTAATCAAGGCTGTTTGCGCCAAGACAAAGTTTATTTTTACGGTAGAGGAAGGGGTCAGGGATGCGGGATTTGGTTCTAGCGTTTCCCAGGAATTAGGCAGGCAGGTCAGGCGTATCGGCCTTCCTCCGGAGTTTGTGCCGCATGGCCCAAGGGGCCTTCTTCTTGACAAATACGGGTTAACCGGTCCGGGGATTGCCGCAGATATCCTCCGGCAAATAAAGAATAATGGCTAAGATAATAATCAACAAGGATAAATGTAAGGGTTGTCTTCTCTGCGTAAGTTTTTGCCCCAAAGGCCTGATCAAAAAGAGCGCTAAGTTAAATAAGCGGGGCTTGAGTTACGTAGAGTTTGACAGCCGCGGAGAATGCATAGGATGCATGCAATGCGCGCTGATCTGTCCGGAGTGCTGCATTGAGGTGCATAAATAATATGCCAAAGAAAAAGATGCTTATTTCCGGTAATGAGGCTATTGCTGAGGGCGCACTTTCAGCAGGCTGTGATTTTTATGCCGGGTATCCGATCACTCCTCAAAATGAGCTCATCGCTTATATGGCTAAATATATGCCAGAGTCCGGCGG
>SCRK01000003.1 GCA_004298075.1 bacterium
ACCGAGCGGGCCTACTCTAATGCCTTCCAGGATTGGTCATACTGGCTTGAAGAGGGGGTCATTGATTACGCGGTATTGATGGACTATACCAGGGATAATCAGTTCGCCAAAGAAGTAGTCAAATCCGCTTTAGGCCACCGCGGAAAAGGGAAAGTATATATTGGGATTGGCCTGTTCCTGATGAAGAATAACCCGGACCTGTTTTTTAACCAGTATAAGATGATCACGGATCTAAAACCCGACGGGATTGTATTCTTCTCCATTGATGATCTAAACGAAAAGATAATCGGTTATCTGAATTAGATCCAGCCCTTCCTTAACCCATGCTTAAGCTTTCTGAATTCGATTACCCGCTCCCCAAAGAGCTGATCGCCCAGTACCCGCTAAAAAACAGGCAGGATTCTAGACTCCTGGTCGTAGAGCGTAAAGAGGCCAAGCTTACCCACCGGGTATTTAAGGATGTCGTTTCTTATTTAAGAAAAAGTGATCTGCTGGTGCTTAATGATACCAAGGTGTTGCACTGTCGCCTGATGGGTAAGAAAGCAACCGGGGGACGAGTTGAGATATTGTTGACCCGTAGGCTCAATTCCACGAATTTTTCCTGCCTGGTCCAGCCTAGCCGCACCAAGCCCGGGGAAAAGATATTTTTCGCGGAAGGCAAAGTCATCGGCATTTTGAGCAAGCGCGGTGAGATCAGTTTTAAAGCGGCTGACGCAGACAGCATATATAATTATGGCATTGTGCCTTTGCCGCCTTATATAAAACGCGAGCCCGAGGATTCGGATAAGGTCACTTACCAGACGGTTTATGCCAAGAATGAAGGGGCCCTTGCTTCGCCGACTGCCGGATTGCATTTTACCCAGGATTTACTTCAGGAGATCCAGCTTCTGGGAATTGGCCTGGCTTATGTAACTCTGCATGTAGGTTTAGGCACATTCCGGCCGGTTAAAACCGAAGATATCTTAGAACATAAGATGGAGCCGGAGCATTTCATTATTCCTGAAGCGACAATCAAAGCCATTGAACAAACAAAGGCAAATGGCGGTAGGATCATTGCCGTAGGCACCACCTCATTAAGGGCTTTAGAGACGTATGCTTCGGGTAAGAAAGAAGGGGAGACCGACCTTTTTATTTATCCGGGTTATAAATTCCAATTAGTCGATTGCCTCCTTACAAATTTTCATTTACCTCGCACTACTCTTTTTATGCTGGCTTGTGCATTCGGGGGCGAACAGCTGATCAAGCAGGCGTATCAGGAGGCGGTTGACAAGAAGTACAGGTTTTACAGCTACGGCGACGCAATGCTCATAATTTAAACGCCACTGGCAAGTTTCCCGCTCAGGTCGATTTTCCGCCTGCGGCGGACGGCAATGATCTTTCGGATCTTCGGCGGCTGCAGAACTCGCGGTATTTGCTCTAGCAAATACCGCTCAAATAGCTTCGCCGTTCCAAGATTGCCAAGCTTCGCTTGGCCTTGGGATACCCGAAAATCCTCAAGCTCCATTGCCTAAAATATCCATTCGCGGCTAAACTTGCCAGCGTCGTTTAGCGATATCTTAGCGGCAGGCTGCTTTGAATCAAACTAAGCCATCCGCTAATTGGCATTTCATCGGCATAGAGGTAGGCAGTTTTACTTAAAACTCACCTTGCTTTGGTTATCCCTGGTCCACACCGGCATCTTGGTAGTTATAGGTAAGAATGTTGGGAAAATTCGCAGGTTTTACAGCTACGTCGACGCAATGCTGATTCTTTAGCGTCTGCCTTGGCTTGTTTCTTGCAGGGCGTCGGGGACCCGCCTCTTTGTCACCCTTCGGTTGCATAATCTTTCAAAAATATTGCTTAAATATTAAAAAATAGTATAATTGTTTACGGAGTAAACCGCAACTTAACCTATAAGCTCTAATGCTTATTAGCCCAAAAGCCAGTAAACCAACCAAAGCAGTACCGACTCTCTCTCTCTCTCTCTCT
>SCRK01000226.1 GCA_004298075.1 bacterium
GTAGAGGTATATAGGAACAAGATTTTGATGACCACTGTTTCGGCCTGGCTGATCGCCCAGACGATCAAGGTCTTCTTGGGGGTATTTCGCTTGAAGAAATTTGATTTTCGTCTTTTTATCGGCAGCGGAGGGATGCCTTCTACGCATGCTGCCGGGGCAGCGAGTTTGGCGACCAGCATTGGCCTGGAATGCGGTTTTGACAGCGTTTATTTTGCCCTGGCCTTTGCTTTTGCCATCGTGGTAATGTTTGACGCGCAGGGTGTGCGCCGCTCAACAGGCAAGCAGGCCGGCATCTTAAATAAGATCATGGAGGATATCTACTGGCAGGGCAAGATCCGGGAGTTGCGCCTGCGCGAACTAATAGGCCATACTCCAGTAGAGGTGATCATGGGCCTGTTTTTGGGTATTGTTATTGCTTTGATATCCTTCAGATAGGATAAAATAGGGATTTTTATAGATAAGAACTTAAGGAGGATTTGTGAATAAGAGAATTTTGATTTTAATGGTTTTGGCAGTAATAGTGGTTGGTGGTCTTCTTGTTTTTTTCGGTATCAATAAGGGAGGGGCCAGGATCAACCCGGCCGATCGTTTGTCTGTGCGTAGTTTGCTTAATCAGGCGCACCAGCTTGAGGCCAAGGGCAGCCTGTTTGAGGCCAAGGTATTATATCAGAAGCTGGTGAATGATTTTCCCGAATCCCCGGATGTGGCCGTCTGGCAGAAAAAGGCAGAAGATATGAACATCCAATTGTTATTCTCTCCGGCAATCACGCCTAAAAGTATATCCTATCAGATAAAACCAGGCGACACCCTGAATAAGATCGCCGGCGAGCATAAAACTACCGTAGAACTTATTATGAAAAGCAATAATATCAGTGATTCGCTTATTGTCCCCGGCCGCAAAATAAAGATTTGGAACGCGCCCTTTAGCATACTGGTCGATAAATCCCAGAATATACTGCTGCTTAAAAGCGATGAAGAGGTGATCAAGACATATGTCGTATCCACGGGTAAGAATAATTGCACTCCCGTAGGCATACTTAAGATTACTAATAAGCTTCTTAATCCTACATGGTTTAAGGCGGGGGCAGTCGTGCCTTCGGGAAGTGCCCAGAACGTATTAGGCACGCGCTGGATGGGTTTTGACCTGGCGGGCTATGGAATTCACGGGACTACCGAGCCTCAAGAATTAGGTAAACAGGTGACCCAGGGGTGCGTGCGCTTAAGCAACCCCGACGTAGAAGAGCTTTATAGCATTGTGCCTATCGGCACAGAAGTCACCATAGTTGATTAATACCCATGGCCGGACCTGATTTTGAGAAACCTATTGTTGAGTTAGAAAAAAAGATCCAGGAGCTCAAGAACTTTATCTCCGAGAAGAAGATCGATCTGTCTTCCGAAGTAAAGAAGCTTGAAGAGAAGCTTGAGCATTTAAGAAAAGATACTTACTCCAACCTCACCCCCTGGCAGAGGGTGCAGCTTGCCCGCCATCAGCAAAGGCCGTATACCCTGGATTATATCAGTCTGATCATGTCGGATTTTGTGGAGCTGCATGGGGACCGGCTTTTTGGCGATGATAAGGCCTTGGTCTGCGGCCTGGCTAAAATAGACGGAAGGAAGCTGCTGGTCATGGGGCATCAAAAGGGAAGGGATACCAAGGAGAATTTAAAGCGTAATTTTGGCTGCGCCCATCCTGAAGGTTACCGCAAGGCTTTACGCCTTATGCAGTTGGCTGAAGAGTTTGGATTGCCGATCATAGTTTTTATCGATACCCCGGGCGCTTACCCGGGTATCGGCGCGGAAGAGCGCGGGCAATCCCAGGCGATCGCGCTTAATTTGAGGGAGATGATGCGTGTTGCCTCCCCCATTGTTTCGATTGTCATAGGAGAGGGCGGTTCAGGCGGAGCTTTGGGGGTTGGGGTGGCTGACCGGGTGGCGGTCATGGAAAATGCTTATTATTCAGTCATCTCCCCTGAAGGGTGTGC
>SCRK01000028.1 GCA_004298075.1 bacterium
CAAAATACCCGCTTCCCCAACCATACTCTCAACCTCTCCTACTTTGCTTGCGACCATCGGCTTGCCGCTTGCCAAATATTCCGCGATCTTAAGCGGGCTTTTGCAGCAAGTCGCGGAATTGTCCTCAAAACAAGCGACAGCAACATCACAAGCCGCGATATATTCGGGCACCTCCCCGCTATCTACAGCTCCGGTAAAAATGATCTTTTCATCTAAATTCCTGCCTTTAGCATATTGCTTTAACTCTTGCGCTCTTGAGCCGTCTCCGACGATCATAAAATTTACCATAATTCCTCTGTCTAAGATTATTTTAGCGGCATCAATAAAGAGCCTGACATACTGGCCGCCGTGCAATTGCCCAAGATATAAAATTAAAGGCGAGTTTATCCCATAAGCCCTTCTTACTCTCTCTCCCGAGATCCCGGGGTTGAATTTATCCAAATCAGCCCCCACGGGCACATGAAAAATCCTGTCATTACCGATTCCAAAGCTCCGGGCCAGGTTATGCAGCCTTCTGCTTGATACCGAGACAGTATCGGCGATCTGCGGAATATAAGTTTCGAGGGTTTTTAAAAACATCCCGATTGCTTTTATTGGAGGATCCGCGGACTCATAATAGATCATCTCCTCCCAATCATCCCAATCGTAATGCAAAGGTTTGTTTTTCAAGAAAGCGCTGATTATGGAAGGCAGGGAACCGTAATGAAAACACTTTTGGAAGTGGACAATATCCGCCCAATCAGCTAAACCCGACATCTTTTTGGTGTTCCTGGCTATGTTTAAGACCCCCGCCCTTCTGCAAAATGGATAAAAACATATTCCTTCCTTCTGGAAACATTCTTCTTCCCCTTGCCAGCGCAAAGGAAAAAATACTATTCTTACTTCGTGGCTTTTCTTTATAAGGGCCTTAGCTAAGTTAACGATCCGCGTTGTCCACGGTTCAGAGGATGAATATACCTCGTGCGGATGCACCATCAATATCTTCATTCATTATTCTCCGGGGAATATGTACATCTTTTTAATAGACCGTATAAACTTAAGCAGCAGGCTATAAGTAAGCACGACCGTAATAAGGTAAATTATCTTTGCCGAACGCGCTACCCTTTTATTAAGTTTTTTTAACCCATTCTCCAGGCAGGCGATCTTGATCATCAACCTCCCCAGGGGGAACAACGCGATCTTTCTGTGCATCGCAATATTCCTTGTTAGATCATCGCAAATTCTCGAGCAACCGGGTGACCCAGGGCTGCCATTGCCTATCATGAAAAAATACGGTTCGGTTTTGCGCAAAGTTCTGGTTTTTTCCCTGAAATACTGCTGGGGAAGGGAATTCCATATTTCCCCGAAGCTGCTATCATTTATATTGCCGGTGGAAAGACGATGCGATTTCAGGCAGGGAGTAACGTTACCATCCGCCTTGATCCTCGCGAAGAGCCATCCCGAATAACAGGGGGTTTCCTCTGCTATCCCTTCATCGTAGTTCCCTGAAACAGCCCCTTCGCAAGAAACCCTTCTTATAAATTCTTCCTCTCCGTAAAGAACAGGCG
>SCRK01000227.1 GCA_004298075.1 bacterium
TATCATGAAACGTTATTCCCATTACGGGTTCAATGATTTTGTCATCTGCCTGGGCTACCGCGGGTATATGATAAAAGAGTATTTTTCCCATTACTTCCTGCATATGAGCGACGCCACTATCGATCTGTCAAGGAATGAGACCAAGATCCTTACTACCTCTTCCGAGCCGTGGAAGATCACCTTGGTTGACACGGGTTTAAATACAATGACAGGGGGCAGGCTTACCCGGGTAAAAAAGTATCTTGATAAAAAGAAATTCATGCTTACTTATGGGGACGGCCTGGCGGATATTGATATCAAGAAATTGCTCCAGTTCCATAAGAAGAATAAGAGGCTGGCAACTTTGACCGCCATACAGCATGTGGGGAGGTTCGGGGTGCTGGATATTAACGCTAAGAACGAGATCACTTCTTTTCTTGAGAAGCCGAAGGGGGAGAGCGGCTGGATCAACGGCGGGTTTTTTGTGCTGGAGCCGGAGGTTTTTAATTTCCTGCCTAAGGGTGACGATGCTGTTTGGGAACGCCAGCCCCTTGAAAACCTGGCAAAAAAGGACCAGCTCTGCGCTTATAAGCATAGCGGTTTCTGGAGCTGTATGGATACTTTAAGGGACAAGATAGAGCTGGAAAGGATCTGGCAATCCGGCAAAGCTCCGTGGAGGGTTTAAAAATATGGGAATGAATGGTAATTTCTGGAAAAAGAAGAAGGTCCTGGTAACCGGCTATGAAGGGTTTTTAGGCTCCAATCTTACCAGGGAGTTGATCAGGCTTGGATCGGATGTATCCGGATTGGATATCTTAACCCGCAGGAAAGATACCGTTTTATCACCCGATCTTGATAAGGTCAGGATCTATAAAGGCAGCGTTGAGGATTTTGATCTGGTTTCAAAGATCATGAGGGATAACAAGATCGAAATGATCTTTCATCTTGCCGCGACCTCCATTGTCGGGGAGGCCCTGACTGACCCCCTTAAAGCATTTTCCACGAATATTCGCGGCACCTGGAATATCCTTGAGGCCGCAAGGAACAATAAGCTTACCAGGGCCGTCATAATCGCCTCCAGCGATAAGGCGTACGGCTCACAGAGCAAGCTTCCTTACCGCGAAGATTCACCCCTCTCAGGGGCTCATCCCTACGATGCCTCCAAGAGCTGCGCGGATATCCTGGCATCCACTTATTACCATACTTACGGACTGCCGGTATCGGTTACCCGTTGCGGGAATATCTACGGGCCGGGGGACTTGAATTTCTCGCGCCTCGTGCCGGATGCTTTAAGGTGCATAAGCAAGGATAAGGCATTGATCATCCGCTCTGACGGCAAGTTTACCAGGGATTATATTTATGTTGACGATATCGTCAACGCCTATCTATTGCTTGCCTTTAAGATGAAGGAGGCGTCAATAAAGGGGGAGGCTTTTAATTTCAGCAATGAATCCCCGCTATCTGTTTTGGCTCTCTTAAAAAAGCTTTACCGCTGCGCCGGTATCAAGAAGGCGGATTATAAAATAACCAATCAGGCCAAATATGAAATAAAACACCAGTATCTTTGCGCTGCCAAGGCCAAAAGGCTCTTGAACTGGCGGCCGCGTTATAATTTAGAGGAAGGACTTAAAAGAACGGTCAAATGGTACAAGGATTATTTCGCAAAAAAATATTGATCACCGGAGCAAGCGGCTTTGTAGGGGCAAACCTGGCGCGTTTCCTGGTAAATAATGGTTTGTCACCCCATGTATTTGTCCGAAAAGACTCCGACTTATGGCGTATCAAGGATATTTTGGGCAGGATTAAGGTCCATATCCTGGACATTAGCGATGGATCCGCGACCAGGGTTGCCGTATCCAGGCTAAAGCCGGAAGTAGTTTTACATTGCGCGGCGTACGGCGGCTATCATTTTCAACTGGACCGTGATAAGATAATCAGGACGAATCTGATCGGCACCATTAATCTTTTGAGTGCTTGTATAAAGAACGGCTGCGAATGTTTTATCAACACCGGAAGCTCTTCGGAATATGGTTTAAAGAATAAGCCTATGCGGGAGTCTGACCTGCTTGAGCCGGTAACCGATTACGCGGCAGCCAAGGCCGCGGCCACCTTATTCTGCGGGGCAATAGCTAAAAGAGAGAAGATTCCCATTGTTACCTTGAGGCTGTTCTCAGCTTACGGCCCTTATGAACAAGGGCATAGGTTGATACCGTCGCTTATATTATCCTGCCTAAAAAAGGATAACCCTAAGTTGTCCTCAGGCAGCCCGGTGAGGGATTTTGTTTTCATTGAAGATGTGGTGAACGCTTATATGAAGGCTATAGCCCATAAGGATAAGCTTTCAGGCGAGATAATAAATATCGGTTCAGCCAGGGAATATTCGGTAAGAGAGGCAGCGGAGAAGATCATTGCTTTGTCCCCGCACAAGGTCAAGCCTTTGTGGAAGAAGGTGGTTAACCCGCGGATAGAGCCGCACAGGTGGCAGGCGGATATAACCAAGGCAAGGAAGCTATTGGGTTGGAAGCCATTGTTCACTTTTGAGCGGGGATTAAAGAAGAGTTTGGAATGGTTTAGTGAGAACGCGGGATTGTATAATGGTAAAAAAATATAAAGAAATAGCCAAAAGCGCGCGATCCAGGCTTATTAAAATGCACGCGGCAAGCGGGGCGTCCCATATTGCTTCAAGTTTATCCGTGACAGATATCCTGGTAGCGTTGTATTTTAATATTCTTAGGGTTTCCCCGGAAAAACCGAAAGATAAGAACAGGGACAGGCTTATTTTAAGCAAGGGCCACGCGGCAAGCGCGTTATTTACCTGTTTAGCTGCCAGGGGATTTTTCCCGCAAACATTACTTGAGGAATACTGCATTGACGGCGGCAGGCTTCCGGGACATGCCTCGATCAACTGTGTACCGGGCTTAGAGGTTTCAACCGGTTCTTTAGGCCATGGATTGTCTATCGGGGTGGGGATGGCTCTGGCCGCTAAATACGACAGGGAAAAATATCGTGTTTTCGTAGTATTAAGCGATGGGGAGTGCCAGGAGGGGGCGGTTTGGGAGGCAGCCATGTTTGCTGGCCACCATAAATTGGATAATATTATAGCGATCATCGATTATAATAAGATGCAGGCATTGGGAAAAAGCAAGGAGATCCTTAACCTTGAGCCACTGGCGAAAAAATGGCAGAGTTTTGGCTGGGCAGTGAAGGAAACAGGGGGCCACGATATAGAGGCTATTATCAAAACATTAAAAAAAGTCCCCTTTGCCAAAAATAAACCAAGCGTTTTGATCGCGCATACCACAAAAGGCAAGGGGGTTTCATTCATGGAGAACAAACTTTTGTGGCACTATAAATCTCCGGACCGCGAACAAGCAGAGAGCGCTTTGGGGGAGATCGGCTGTCTATGAGAGGCGCGTTTATCAATACGCTTAGCAAGCTGGCGAAGAAAAATACGGATATATTCCTGCTTACCGGGGATCTGGGTTATTCCGTCATTGAAGGATTCCAGAAGGATTTCCCCCGCCGGTTCTTTAACATCGGAGTAGCGGAGGCAAATATGGCAGGTATTGCTGCCGGGTTGGCTTTGTCGGGGAAGACCGTATTTATGTATTCCATTGTTCCTTTTGTCACTATGCGTTGTTTTGAACAGGTCCGCAATGACATCTGCATCCAGAACCTCAAAGTAAGGATAATCGGCGCGGGGGGAGGCCTATGTTATGGGAGTGCCGGGCCCACCCACCACTCCATTGAAGATATTTCAATAATGAGGTCATTGCCGAACATGACTGTGATCTGCCCAGGAGACCCCCTTGAGGCTGAATTAGCTGTCAGGTCTTCCGAGAATTACCCCGGCCCGGTTTATATAAGGCTTGGTAAATCAAAGGAGAGCGCGGTCCATGCCGGGATAAAAGGTTTTAAGATCGGTAAGGGTATCTTGATCAATGAAGGCAGGGATGTTGCCATAATCGCGACAGGCAATATGCTGCATACGGCCTCGCAGGTTACCAAGGGCCTTGTTAGGAAAGGAATAAGCGCCTGTTTGATCAGCATGCATACCGTAAAACCGATAGATAAAGATATAATAAGATCCGTTGCTTTGAAGGCAAAAGCGATATTTACCGTTGAGGAGCACAGCGTTATCGGCGGATTAGGCAGCGCTGTCAGCGAGGTGCTGGCAGAAGAGGGCAAGGAAATCTGTTTTATGAGGATAGGCCTGCCTGACGCGTATACAAAAGAGATCGGCAGCCAGGAGTATTTAAGGTCAAGGCTTGGTTTGTCGGCAAATGATATTGAGAGAAGGATTCTTGAAGTTTACCGGAAAAGGATAAAACTATGAAATTGACGATCGTCGTTACGGTGTATAATGAGAAGGATACTATCTTAAAAGCGATAGACGCGGTTAAGGCTCTGAATATTGAAAAGCAGATAATCGTAGTGGATAACTGCTCCACTGACGGCACAAGGGAGATTCTAAGGGGGCTTAATGACAGCTCTATTACAATTGTTTATCAGTCCAAGAATTACGGCTATGGAGAGTCGGTAATTACCGGGATGAACCTGGCGCAGGGGGAGTTCCTCTATGTGCATAATTCCGACCTGGAGTATGACCCGGTTTGCGTTTATCAGATGATAGAATTGTCTGAAAGAGCCGGGCTTGACGCGGTCTTCGGCTCAAGGCTCTTAAAGAGAAAGCACGAATCAAGGTTTAAGATCCTTAGAGAAAGGCCGTTTTATCTGGGCACCTTTATAACCACATTCCTGACGAATATCTTTTATCATAAAAACTTTACCGATATTATCGGCACAAGGTTTTACAGGACAGAGGCGCTTAAGAAGATCGATCCCCAGGTGGGGGGAATAGGTTTTGATTTTGAGGTAGTGAGCAAATTATGCAAGCTTGGGTTTAAAGTAGAGGAGATCCCGGTGGATTATTCCCCCCGGACAAAAGGCAAGAAAATAAAAGCGTATGACATAATCCCGGCTGTTTGGATGATGCTTAAGATATGGTTAACTTGACCGCGGTAATAATCGCGAAAAATGAGGAAGGCAGGATAGGCAAATGCCTTGATTCACTAAAGGGCTTTGCCGGCAGTATTGTGGTCATCGATAACCTGAGCACTGACCGCACAGTTGAACTTTGCAAGAAATACGGCGCGGAGGTAATAGTGCATGAAGAAAAGGAATATTTCGGCAATCAAAGAAATATCGGCATCAAGAATGCCCCCGGTGAATGGATCATCCAGATGGACGCGGATGAAATAGTGCCCAAAGAGACAGCGGATAAAATTATAAAAGCTTTGCAGTCCCCGGGAGAATTCGTCGCTTTTAACGTCTTGAGAAAGAATTTCTTTTTAGGCCGCCCTCTTAAGACCGCGGGTAATTACAGTTATATGACCAAAATATTCAAAAAAGGCAGGGCTGTTTACGCGGACAATTGTTTCCACGAGGAGTTGAATATCGACGGCCCGGTAGGGAACATAGATGCCGAGATCGATCACTACCCGTTTACTTCTATCAGCCAGGTAATTGATAAGTGTAATTATTATTCGGAGATAGAGTCTGATCTATTTTTAAGGAGCAAAGATAAGGTCAGCATCAAAGAGATAAAATACCGGCTTACCTGGAAATCCCTGAAATTATTCTGGAAGCTTTATTTCAGGAAAAAAGGCTATAAAGACGGGATGCATGGGTTGGCCTGGTGTATATTGAATGTCATCGGGCCCCAGGTCAGATGGATGAAGATATGGGAAAAGGCTTCCAAAGAAGGTAAATTAACGGATTAAAGGGCATTTATGAACTTATCAATAATTATACCCGCGCATAATGAAGAAGAGAATATTACGGGGGTAATCAATAGAATAGAGTCTTTGCTTGACCTGGAATATGAATTGGTGGTGGTAAATGACCATTCTACCGACAAGACCGCCGCGGTAGTCAGGGAATTATCGGCAAGATTCCCGAATTTAAGGCTGGTGGATAATCCCGGGCCAAAAGGTTTTGCCAATGCCGTTAAGTGCGGTTTTGCCGGTTCTAAGGGCGAATTGGTGATCCCGGTTATGGGGGATCTTTGCGATGACCTGGCCACTATCCCGATCATGGCCGGTAAGATCGAAGAAGGTTATGATGTGGTTTGCGGGTCGCGTTACATAAAAGGGGGTTCAAGGCTCGGCGGTTCGCGCTTGAAAGGATCCCTCTCGGCATTTGCCGGCTGGTCCCTTTATTATCTGCTGGGCATACCTACGCATGATATTGCCAACGCTTTTAAAATGTACAGGAAGAAAGTCATCGAGAGCATAAACATAGAATCAAAAGGGTTTGAGATCTCTATGGAGCTGGCGCTTAAGGCTTATTATGCCGGCTTTAAAATTACCGAGGTCCCCACAGTCTGGCGGGAGAGAGAAAAAGGCAAATCTAATTTTAAGATGTTCAATTTGGTGCCCAATTATCTGAAATTTTACCTATGGGGGATCAGGATGCGGATCAGGAGGTAACTCATGAAAGACAAGATATTGAGATTATCGGATTTCGCGATTTATTGGTCGATTATAATCATGCCATTTTCGGTGGCTATCGCCCCGGCTATCGCCAATACATTTATCGGCTTTTTTAGCGCTTTCTTTATCATTAAGAGGCTGATAACCAGAAAAGCCTTTACTACCGACCGGCTGACTTTGTTTTTCTTTCTGCTGTTTTTAACTGTTTCGGCAATTTCATTTAGAAATTCCGTAAGTTACAGCACAAGTTTCCAGGGTATCGTTAAACTCCTTAAATATATCCTTATATTCCTGGTCTGCAGCGAGGAGATCAGGGATAAGAGGCATATATCAAGAATTATTATCAGTATTTGTTCCGGGGTTTGCCTGGCGTCCCTAGATGCCTTATGGCAGATGGCTTTTGGTTATGATTTCATCCACCATATCGGCATTCAAGCCGCGATAGGTTTGCCCAGGCCGACTGCCGCCTTCCCTAATCCGAATGTATTTGGAATTTATATGACCGCTCTTACCCCGCTTATTTTTGGGCTTGCCCTACTTTACTTTAAAGGCAAAAAAAGATTATTTATGTTTTTACCGGCTATTCTTGGAGCAGCCGGCATATACCTGACTCTTTCGCGCGGCGCGGGCCTGGCTATTTATTTGGCTGTTTTGTTCTTGTGCGTAGCCGGTAAGAAGAAACTGTTCACCGCCGGTTTAGTAGCCATACTTATAATTTATCCTTTTGTAATGCCTAAGAATATAAAACAGTGGGCCAAAGATTCGCGCTATAACCCAATGATCCTTATGTGCGGGGAGGAAAGGGTCAGTATCCAGAATAATACTATAAACATGATCAAGCACCATCCTTTTATAGGTGTGGGGGTGAATACTTTTTCCAGGAATTACGGCAAGTATAAAACCGCGGAAGCTGAAAAATACGCGCCTACGCCGGATACTATCTACGCGCACAATATATACCTGCAGATGGCCGGCGAAACAGGCTTACTTGGGTTGCTTGCTTTTATTTTATTTTTATTCCAGGTGTTCAGGCGGGCTTTTAAAACCTTGCCCAGGCTCAATGACGGGTACCTGAAAATAACCGCCTTGTCTTTAATTGCCTGCATGATCGCATTCTTGATAAACGGCCTTACCGAGACCAGCCTTTATTACCCAAGAGTGGCGATGATATTTTGGTATTTGATCGGATTATCGCTCGCGCTGGGTAAATTTGCCAATCCTAAAGAGAATGCCGGTTAAGAATATTTTAGTTATCCGCGATGATCGTTTTGGGGAATTCTTGTTGAATATCCCGGCTTTGCGGGCTTTAAAGGAAAGATATCCGGCTGCCGATCTTACCCTGGCTGTGAAGGCGGATGTTCGTGAATTGGCGCAATGCGTTGAGTATAGCGATAGGGTGATTGTTTGGGATGATGATTTCAGGAGAAGTTTAAGAAAGCAAAGGTTTGACATCTGTGTTGTTTTGGATCCCACGAAAGAGGCGCATTGGCAGGCCTTTTTTGCCGGGATCCCCATCCGCGTTGGTTATAATAGAAAATGGGGTTTCCTGCTTACCCGTAAAATAGAGGATAATAAAAGCCTTGGCTTAAAACATGAAGTGGAATATAACCTTGATTTGGTGGGTCTTGTTGAGGCTAAGACCAATGACAAAAGCCTTTCCCTTGGTAAACTGCCCACGCATACTGATCCAGAATACGCCGGGGCGATCGCCATCCATCCTTATACAAGCGATCCGCTAAAGCAATGGCCGATAGAAAGGTTTATGGAGTTAGCGCGGAGGATCGCGCGGGAAATGAAAGTGAAGGTTGTATTGGTAGGAAAAGCTCCTTCAAGCATAGGTATGGCCGATGAGCTTGTTAACCTGGTCAATAAAACCTCGCTTGTGGAATTGGCGCAAATTTTAAGGCAGTGCAGGTTACTGGTATCCTGCGACAGCGGGCCGATGCATCTGGCAGCTTCGGTGGGAACCCGCGTAGTCGCGTTATTCAGGCATGACCTCCCCGGGAAAACTGCCAGGCGCTGGGGGCCGTGGGGCAAGGGGCATATTGTGATCGAGAGAGCAAATTTAAACGAGATAACTGTGGATGAAGTTTTGAAAAATGTTTTGGAGATGAAAATATGAATTACGCGGTTATCTTAGCCGGTGGAGTGGGAAGCAGGTTCTGGCCTTTCAGCCGCGAGCTTGAGCCAAAGCAATTCATGAAGGTTGTCGGGGAGGATAGCCTCCTGCAGGCGACTATCCAGCGTTTAAGAGGAGTGGTGGAGCCGGCGCGGATTTATATCGTTACGAATAATATTTATTTTTATGAAGTTAAGGCACAAGTCGCTGAATTCGGGATACCCGATGAGAATATAATCCTGGAGCCGCGGGGCAGGAACACCGCTCCCGCGATCGGGCTTTGCGCCAGATTGATCAGCCGTATCGATAAAGATGCTTTGCTTTTGATCCTGCCTTCGGATCATTATATTAAGAACGCGGTGAATTTTAGGAGAACGCTAAAAAAGGCGCTCACCTGCGCCAAGGATGATCTTTTGGTTACAATAGGCGTAAAACCCACCGCGGCATCCACAGGATACGGTTATATAAAGATCCGCGGAAAGGCAAAGCCGGAGAAAGGCGTTGAATATTTCGCGGTAGAGAAATTCCTGGAGAAACCCGATCTCAACAAGGCCAGGAAATACTTTAAAGATAAACATTTCTACTGGAACAGCGGGATGTTCATCTGGAAGGCTAAAACCTTCCTTGAAGAGGTAAGAAAATATTTGCCTAAGTTGCACGCGAGCCTGGAACGGATCGATTCGGTAAAGGATATACCTAAGATCTGGCCGGGTATTGAGGCTATCTCCGTTGATTACGGGATCATGGAGCATTCCAAACGGATCGCGCTTATTCCAGCTGATTTTTACTGGACGGATCTAGGCAGCTGGGAGGCACTAACAGAGATATTCCCGAAGGATAAGCAAGGTAACATTGCCGGCAGCAATACTTTAAGCCTGGATAGCCGGGGGGTATGCGTATTTTCCAGGGGTAACAGGCTGGTTTCTGCCATCGGGATCAAAGATACGGTTATTGCCGATACCCCGGATGCCTTGTTGGTTTGCGACAGGAATAAGACCCAGGATGTCAAGCGGCTGGTAGATAAGCTAAGATCACTTAAGCGCCGGGAACGCCGGGCGCATTTGACAGAGCGCCGGCCCTGGGGTTCCTTTACAATTTTAGAAAAAGGGGATTTTTTTAAGATCAAGCTTATTGAGATCTTACCCCGCAGGCGCTTAAGCCTCCAGAGGCATAAAAGCCGCGCCGAGCATTGGGTGGTAGTAACAGGCTCAGCCAGGGTCACTAGCGGCAAGAAAATTGCTCTGGTGCGCAGTAATCAGAGTATTTATATCCCCCAGGGGGTAAAGCACCGCCTGGAAAACCATACCGCCAAGCCGGTGAGGATCGTTGAGGTGCAAACCGGAAGTTATCTTGGTGAGGATGATATAGAAAGATTTAAAGATGATTTTAAGAAAGAATGCCGGCCCTGTGCCTGAGAACGCGAAGTTTTTGATCATCAATCCTTTCGGTATCGGCGATGTTCTATTCACTACCCCGGTAATAAAGGCGATTAAAAAGCGATACCGGGTGAGTTTTATCGGTTATTGGTCAAATGCCAGGGTAAAGCCCATCCTTGTAAGTAATCCGCAGATAGACAAGGTTTTTGCTTTGTCACGCGGAGACCTTAAAAAGATATATCAGGAGTCATTCCTTAAAGGCGCCTGGGAAGCGCTAAAATTAGCCTGGGGGATAAAAAAAGAGCGTTTTGACATTTGCCTTGATTTTTCTCTTGATCACCGCTATAGTTTATTCGCGAAAATAATCGGGATACGCAGGCGTCTCGGGCTAAATTATAAAGGCAGGGGAAGATTCTTAACCAGCCGTATCGATATAGATGGTTACCATGACAGGCACGCGGCAGAGTATTATTTGGAGCTGCTGAAGTTTTTAGGCATCCAGGCGCTCGATAAGGATCTATATCTGGCCGTTCCTTCAGAAAGCGAAATAAAGGCAAAGGATATCCTTAGCTCGGCGGGGATCGGAGAAAATGACCTGGTCATCGGTATTGCCCCGGGTGCCGGAGGCAGCTGGGGCAAGGATGCCGGCTACAAGCATTGGCCGGCATTGAAGTTCGCCCAGGTGGCGGATAGATTAATAGTTGAGCTTAAGGCAAAGGTGGTGATCTTAGGCGATGGATCAGAGCGCGGGATCGCCGAGGTTATACTGCATACTATGCATAATAAGCCGATAGACTTGATAGGAAAGACCTCCCTAGAGGTTTTACCCGCGTTGATCAAAAATTGTAACCTGCTGATCACCAATGACGGCGGGCCGATGCATATGGCCGCGGCTTTGGGGGTGAAGACGGTTTCCATTTTTGGCCCGGTAAGCGAGGTGGTCTATGGGCCGTTCCCCTCAAGCAGGAATCATGTGGTTTTAAAGTGGGATATGCCCTGCCGCCCATGTTATCAGAATTTCCGGTTGCCAGTTTGCGATAAAGAGAAGGAATGCTTAAAGTCGGTAAGCGCCGATGAGGTTTTCTCCGCGGCATGCGCGCTTTTAAGTTAAAGGAATGATCATGAAAATATCAGCACTGGATTTGAAGAGGCAGATCGCTCCTATCAGAGGAGAGGTAGATTCCGCGATAAAAGAGGTGATCGATAATACCAGCTTTGTATTAGGGGCCGGTGTGGGTAGGTTCGAAGAAAACGCCGCGAAATACTGCGGAGCGAAATACGCTATCGGGGTTTCAAATGGGACCGATGCCATTGCCCTTTCTTTGCTTGCCTTAGGAGTAAAGCCCGGGGATGGGGTGATCTGCCCGGCGTTTACCTATTACGCGACGGCGGGAGCGGCGGCAGGCATCGGAGCCGTGCCTGTTTTCGCGGATATCGATAAAGATACTTATAATATTTCTCTTGGGAGTGTGGAGAAAATATTATCCGGGAGGAATAAATTTAAGATCAAGGCGGTCATTCCGGTCCATCTTTACGGGGCCTGCGCGGATATGGACGGCATCTTAAAGCTGGCGCGTAAGCATAAATTAAAGGTGATCGAGGACGCGGCCCAGGCATTCGGCGCTGAATTCAAAGGCAGGAAGGCCGGGAGTATCGGAGATTGCGGAGCGGTAAGTTTTTATCCGGGAAAGAACCTGGGGGCTTTTGGCGACGCGGGCCTGATCTTGACGAATAAAAAAAGTGTTGCCGAAAGATTAATGATCTTGCGCAACCAGGGGAATAAGAACAAATATTACCACCTGCTTTTAGGCCGCAATAACCGCCTGGATACGATCCAGGCAGTGGTGCTTGATGTTAAATTGCGATACCTGGACCAGTGGAATAAAAAGAGGCAGGAGGCGGCAGATTATTATAACCGTAGTTTAGAGGGGTTTAATATCAAGAGGCCCTATGTTCCCGGCTATACCACGCACATTTATCACCAGTATGTCTTAAGGTCGGCTGTCTCAAATAAGGTTATTGTGGAGTATCTGCATGCAAAAGGCATTGACTCCCGGATATTTTATCCGCTCCCCCTGCATTTGCAGAAATGCTTTAAATATCTGGGATATAGGAAAGGCGATTTCCCGGAATCGGAAAAGGCAGCCAGGCAGACATTTACCTTGCCGATCTATCCTGAATTAACCCTGGAAGAAAAGAATTATATTATCCAATCTCTAAAGGAGAAAATTAATGGCTAAGTTATCGGTTGTGGTTTTGACGAAGAATGAGGAGGCTTGCATTGCCGACTGCCTTACGTCGGTAAAATGGGCGCCTGAGATCATCGTAGTTGATGACGAGAGCACGGATAAGACGGTTGAGATAGTCAAGCAATATACGGATAGGATCTTTTTTCGGAAGATGGATATTGAAGGCAAGCACAGGAATTGGGCCTACGCCCAGGCAAGGAACCCCTGGGTTTTAAGCCTGGACGCGGATGAAACGGTCACCCCTGAACTGAAAATAGAGATTGAAAAAGCCAT
>SCRK01000029.1 GCA_004298075.1 bacterium
TTCTTGAGCAGCTCTATCCCGTGGGATGTGCCCCGGCCAATAAAAGTAGCTCCGGAGGCCAACATGACTTCAAGAGGATTCAGCGGCCGCTCAAGCGTACCTGCCGGAGTAGAGCGGCCTTTAAAACCCAATGGCGAAGTAGGGGTATATTGGCCGGTGGTAAGGCCATAAACCCGGTTATTGTGGATGATCATCGTGATATCAATGTTCCTCTTGGCGGCAAAGATAAGATGCTCTATGCCTTCACCATAGGCATCTCCATCTCCGGAAAATACGATCACCTTGGTTTTTGGATCCGCGAGTTTTATCCCTTCGGCTGCCGGTGTGGCCCTTCCATGCAGGGAATAAAAACTATTCAGATTAATATAATCAACGATCTTGCCATGACAACCGATGCCTGAGACCAAAACGATATTTTCCAATGGGAGCCCTTCGGCATTTAACTCACCCAGCACCGCCTTAACGGCACTTAGTATGGCAAAATTTCCGCAGCCCGGGCACCAGGTATTCGGGGCGGAAGTTCCGAGATTTATCTGGCTCATTTCCCCATCCCTCTTATCCTTTCCTCCAGCTCATCCAGAGAAAAAGGCCGGCCGTCATATTTAAGGATCTGCTCATCCACATTAAAACCGGATATCTTAAGCAGCTGGCTCAACTGCCCTGTGGCATTATTCTCAACGCAAATAAATTTTTTCGCCCCTTTGGCCGCCTCCTGAAATTGTTTTACCGGGAATGGCCAGAGCACCAAAGGCTGGATCACCTTCAGGCCCAAACTCTCCGCCGCCTCAACGCAAACCCCCTTGTTGGAGCCCCAGCAAAGCAGGGCGACTTCGGATTCTTTATTGCCGTAAGTTTTTACGGTGTTGAACTTGTCCAGCTCCTCCTGTAAATATTTTTCTTTGCGCAGGCGTTTCTCCGCCATTAAAACAGAGAGCCCGGTATCTTCAGTAGTTATACCGGATTCATCATGCTCATAACTATTTACCTTTATCACCGTGTCTTTTTCCGGCGCGAAAGCTAATGGAGAAACCCCGGTTTCCGTGTTCAGGTATCTTTTATAGGGGGATTTCCTATCCCATAATAAAGGTGCGGTCTCCTTTATATCCGGGATAGAATCAATATCAAAGTTAAAAACACCTTCACCTAAGTTCTTATCCGTAAGTATGATCGAGGGTATCTGATATTTCCAACTCAAGTTCAAGGCCTGGGCTGACCAGAAATACGCCTCCTCCGTATCCCCGGGAGCAACGACAAAACGCGGAAATTCCCCCTGGCCGGCGTTTAAAACAAAATGCAATTCTGTTTGAGCCGAATATGTGGGCAGGCCCGTGGAAGGCCCGGGCCTCTGACCCATGACGACCACGATCGGCAATTCACTCATCCCGGCGAAGCTTAATCCTTCGGTCATCAGGCAAAACCCGCCTCCGGATGTTCCCATGGCTACCTTCTTGCCCATATAAGAAAACCCCAGGGACATAAGCATCACCCCGATCTCACTTTCCGGATGGATGACTTTTAAACCAAACTCATCCGCTGCTTCCGCCAGATAATGCAGGATAGGCGAAGTAGGGGTCATAGGATAAGAAATATATGTATTAAGCCCTGCCTTAATGAGGCCAAGCGCCACAGCCTGGTTGCCGGAAAGCAAAGGAAGGATCCTCTGCGATATGGGTTCTATTTTTGTCAATTCCCTTGCTTCGTCATAACCGCGTCGCGCAATCTTTAAATTCAGGTCGGTCTCTTTGGTAAATTCTTTTCTGAATATACCGTCCAGAAGCTCCCATGTTATCCCCGTTGTCTTTACGAATGCGCCGATAATACAGGAGTTACGCATTATCTCGGATGCACCCTCCTCTTTAATGATCTTAGCTATAGGGACACCTATGGAGCGGGCCTTATCGCTTAGGCCTTCTAATTTTACGGAATCAGAATCATAAATGATTACAGAATCATCCTTTAACCTGGCCTTGTGGAGATCGAAGGTATCCTGATTCAAGGCGAGAATAAAATCAACTTTGTTTCTATGAGTGGTAATTCTTTCTTTTGAGGCGCGGATAATGGAAAAGGTATGCCCTCCCCTGATAATGGAGGGATAGTCGCGGTAAATATATACGCGTAAACCCAGCTTATTCAAAAGCCCGCCTATTACTGCCCCGGACTTATCTATGCCAAAACCGGCTTTGCCGCCGATGAGAACGGAAAAATCATTCATCTTATTTTCCAAATAAAAGGGGCAGATGAACGATCACTCATCTGCCCCTTTAAAAACTTATTTCTTTTTCTTCTTTGCTTTTTTCTTCGGTTTTTTCGGCCCGCATGATCCGCAGCTCATAAACGCCTCCTTTGTTATGGTTGCTTTTTCTATCCGGGTTTATTTTTTCTTACTGGTTTTCTTTGCTTTCTTTGCCTTTGCCTTTGCTTTTGCCTTTGCCTTCTTCTGCATAGGCTTGCCGCAGCACCATATGGTTGTCTCCGATGCTCCGCAGGCATCAATAACGATCCTTCTTCCGCAAGGGACACAAACTAGCTTCTGACCTTTTTTATGTTTAGCCATTTGCACCTCCTTTAGTT
>SCRK01000228.1 GCA_004298075.1 bacterium
TGCCTGGCTGCCTCCAGTATATTCCATGTCCCCTTGATATTAGCGTCAAATGTAGGAAAAGGCGATTCATTGGCAATGCTTACGATAGACTGGCCGGCCAAATGAAAACAGGTATCCGGCTTGTATCTCTTAAATACCTCTTTTGTCTTTGAAAAATCGGTTATATCCGCCTTTGCTGTTGCTTTGATTTTTTTTAGCGCTTTAGCGGTAAGCAGGGAATTCTTTATCTTTCCCTTTGCCAGAATAACTACCTCTGCTTCGCGTTCCAATAAACTTAAAGTAAGCCAGGAACCGATAAAACCGCTTGCGCCGGTGATCAAAACCCTTCTCTTATGCCAGAATTGTTTTACGGACATTAAATGATTAGTTTACCCTGCCTGTTTTCCAAAAGCTCTTTATTATAATTAGGGTTAAAGAATATAAAGAGATCATTGTACTTATCGGTATATGCTGCCTTGAATCCCCTCTCTTTTAATCCGGCAATGATCTGATCAAACCGCTCTTTATCCGTTTCGATGAGCCGACGGTGCAATACGACATACTCTGTCAGATACCGGAGATCCGGGCTATTTTCCCACATATAAATATACTTACGATGAGATAAATGCGGCACAAGGCGGTTAACGGTAGTAACCGAAGCATTGGCAGGAATGGTTTTTAACGCCCAAAGAACCTCTTGCGATCTCATATCTTTTACGCCCTGGATGAATTTAGATAATTTATGGCCGTCGCTTTTACCGTAAAAGGCCAATGAAGTAATGATCAGGTATAGCGCGATAAAGAATGAGATTTTCTTATTTGTTTTATCGTTTTTCCCAAATTTATCGATCAACCAGCCGGCTCCATAAATAGAGGCGATAAATATGAAAGGAACAGTATGAGCGGGATAATGCGAAGAGATCGTTTGCATCCCCGGGTGGCCAATGCTGCCGATAATCTGGGTTGATAAAGGGACTAAGAACAAAATATAATTTTCCGGGCTTAAAAAAGCCAGAAAACCCAGCGGCCCGAAGATTTTCAGGTAAAAATCAATTTTTCCCGGGCCAAAAATCAAATTTATCAATAAAGTGGGATTATTTATTACCGCGGTAATATTTTCCCCGTATGTTTTTCCAAACGGCAGCAACGACAAATACGGGAATTCTTTTGTATGGGAAAAAAACGGCATTAAAATATTGGTTTCCAGTATCCACACAAAAACAGCTATGATAAAAATAGCCGTGCCCAACGCGCGGTTTTTAAGCGAGAAAAAAGTAAAAATTCCGAAACCGGCTATCAAGAAAGTGGTATTTTCTTTGCATAGCAACATAGAAAACATTGCCAATAAAGCGAATTTAGTCTTTTTATTGACTAAAAAATAATAGAAAAACAAAGACAGGGGGACTAAGAAGCTGTCGGTATGAAAATCCAAAAACCCTACTCCTCTTATCGGCCGCGAAAAGAAGTAAGCGATGATAAAGGCAAAGATCAAAAAACGGCTCTTTAATCTTAATTTGGCAATTAAATAAAGCGGGAAGATCGCTGCTCCTAAGGCAATCGCTTGCAGAAGTATCAAAATAACTATATTTGGCCATAATAAATACAAAGGCGTGATTAAAAATAGTACCGGCTCAAAATGGCCGCCAAAATGGCTGACATTACCAATCAAGGAAGAAAACATGATCCTTCCCTGCGCCGTGTTCCAGATAGCAAGGTCTGTAGCTGCCAGGTCACAGCCGGAAGAAGAAAAAGCCAGGTGCCTGGCAATTCCTATTGTTGAAAAGATTACAATAAAAAACAAAAAAATAAATACCAAAATACTAAAATCTCCCGCTTTTAATACCTTATTTATAATTTTAATAAACAATATGTCTCCAAATGTTTTCTTTTCGACAAACCAGCGGATAAATAATAAAAATAAGAATATAAATGCCTGTATTGAAAAATTGGAGACCCCGCCGTTTATGATAAATGAATAATCGGTTATGAAAAGGCTGATCAGGAATATGAAGTAAATATTCAGCGCTAAATTTAGTATTCGGATCATCCCGGATTTGATCTTATTCTTCATCTTCAGATAGTTTCTTAAACTGCCCTGGCTACAATGATTATTTCATTGGTCGGTATCTTTAAATTAAGTTTTGGGAATTTCCTTTTGATAAAACCGGATAAAGGGCTTAAAAACTTAAACGAGGCAAATTCCCCTATCTTATATACAAGATCGTAAAGGTAATAATGAGAAAAATAGGTTTTTACTTTTAGTATTTCAAAATTTGATCCCCTAAGCAACCGGGATAAATTCTTATGATTGAAATAAAATAAATGTTCAGGAGGCTTCAAAGAATATAAAGGGAATTTCCCCGCGATATCTATGGTAGTTATCACCAGCAGGCCATCGGGCTTAAGTATATGCCTGGCCGTATTTATTGTTTCTTTAGGGGAATTTAAATGTTCGATGGTCCCGATCATGAAAACGATATCAAATGAGTTCTCCGGATAGCAACCCGGCGTAAGAGCGGAATTTGAAACATTGAGTTTCAATTTTTCTTTCGCGTATTTATAAGCATAATCGCTTAGTTCATTTCCAAAGGTATCACAACCGGCTAAATTTCTTGCTTCGTCCAATAAAAAACCAAAAGCGCATCCGACATCGAGGACTTTAAGATTTTCCAATTTCTTGAACTTTCCTATGAATTTAAGCATATTTTGGGCGTTTTTTCTATGGTTAAGCTCATCCCTCAAATAATTCTGATAGC
The DNA here is from genome assembly GCA_004298075.1 of bacterium. Lineage (GTDB taxonomy): Bacteria > Omnitrophota > Gorgyraeia > Gygaellales > Profunditerraquicolaceae > UBA6249. The sequence continues at coordinate 2,736 of SCRK01000228.1, forward strand.
CGATTTTGGAGTTACAATTAAAATAGTTTTCAGTGTACAGATCTTTTAGGTCCATAGCATTGTTAATAACCCATTTTAAACCGCAATTTTTACAGCTATAGATCAAGGACCCGTTGATTTCTTTATATAGAAATGTCTTATCAGAGTTACAAAGATAACATTTTATATCGTCATTCATTTCCGATAGAATCCCCTTTTCATGAATTTGTTTATCTCTCAAACTCGCTCTTTTTGCCTAAAACAACCAGCTTCGCCAAAACTATTGCCTTGGCGATAAGCAGCATAACCGGGCTGCCTACATAATACCTCCCCGCGCGCGATATGATCTGGTGATTATTAAGTAAGCGCCTCATGCGCAGGTCAACTACCACTTCGGCGTTGTATCTTGAAAGTATCTCCTCCCTGTTCAGGCCAAGGCCTGAGTCATAAAGCTCCCTTAAAAGGCGTATCCTGCGGGCAGTTTCACCCATATTTATAAAATTAAAATAGCAATAAGAAAGACATCCATAGATAATTAAATTCACGAAGATCAAAGAGAGCCGCTCTACGGCCGGCTCCCCGTGCACAAAAGCCTGGCAAACCGCCAAAACTATTAGTCCGCATAAAAATCCGGAATACTCCGATTTAAGCAGCTTTTTACCGGGTAAACATTTATAGGAAAATATTTGCCCGGTTATATTACCGGCTATCGCTATAAGAGGAATAAAGATATCAAAATAATCCATCTATGGTTAGCCGCCCTTTCCTAATCCCAAAAAATTACGGTAAATAACAAAAGGCAGCAGCAGCAACCTCCCTTTTTCATTTATCTTATATGTTGATCCGCTTAAATCCACCAACCCTGACTCTACCAGGTCCTTAAGCCGGGGCTCGATCAATAAATCATTTCCCAGAGACTCCTTTATATGCTCTGAAGGTAATCCCTCCTTGCCGAACTTTGCGACCCGTAATACGATAACCAGTGAGGGGCTGTCCGCTTCAATAGCCGAATAAGTGATCAGATAGCAGATAAAGAGAGAAAAGAAAAACAAGACAATATGCGCGCATTGAACGGCTGTATAGGAAGCGCATAAAACCAGGAATATAATTCCAAGCAGCGCCGTTGCTCCAAAGAGTAAAATGAGGGTTTTAATGGGGTTGCGCGGATAGTGTAATCTCCAGACAGCTAGATGCAGCAAGAAGGCGATGGCAAATAACAAGCTCCCTGAAATCAAAACGCTCATGTATGGTTTTTTTGCTTTCTTAGCGCGGTGGATGAATCCGCGGAGAATACCGCGTTGCTTTTAAGG
>SCRK01000229.1 GCA_004298075.1 bacterium
CCGCCGAGAAAAAGGCGTATTCTTTTGATAAGCTTAATTTCCTGCCCAGGGAGTAGGTCGCGAAAAACGCGGCGATGAAAAAAGGAACCTGGCCTAGATCCGCCAGGAACACATTCTTAAGCGGCAGGATAAACCATAAAAAGAATAAACTGCCGTTTATAGGATAATAAGAAACGCTTGGGTCCCCTGATATGCTGATGGACATATCCAGGTTGCCGTGTTTTAACCATTCAACAGGATAAGTAAAATGGTAATTCAGGTTGTCCCAGCCAAAAGGCGGGTTTACCAGGTTTATCCCTACTTTGATCAGCGCGAAAGCCGCTATCGCCGCTATACAAAAGAATTGGGTCCTGTTAAGGTTAATGCCGTGGGCCGCCTCTTCGAGCTTGGATTTAAAGTCATACGCCGGCTTTAATTTCATGGACTTTATGGAGAAAAATATAACGGCTAAAATAAACAAGTTGAGCAATATAACATTCGTAAGGGACAAGATATTTAAAATACCCAACAACTCCTGGCTCAATACTATCTGGCTGAAATACAGCAGGAAAAATGCCAAGAGATGGTCCATAATGTCTTTAAAAGAAAAGAAATAGCGCATCAATAAACCGGCGCTGAACACTACGATCAGGTTCATGATAACCAGATTAAGCATGCCTTCCTCCCGCGAAACTCCTGATGATCTTTCCGATAGTCGAAGGATCAACCGGATCGATCTTTAACGCTTTATACAGATAAGCCCTGGCCTTCTTTTTATCAAACAACAGCATATCCTTTCCCAGGGAGCGGTAAAATCTGAAAAGGTATTCTTTATCCCGCTTCAGGAAATCATAGTTCTTGCGCAGAAAGATCTCCTTGCCGTTTATAAGGTCATGATTCATCACATTCAAATGCTCGGCCGGCGCATGCCAGATCACCAGGTCCTTATTCAGGAAATAAAGGGAGAATTCATAAGCTATCCGCACCAGATAATCTCCGTCATCCCAAGTGATCATGCTTTCATCAAAATAGCCGATTTTCTTTGCCACTCCAGCCGGCAGCATCCACCCTGAAGGAGGAACGATCAGTTTCTTTAAAGGGTAAAATTTATCCCTGCGGGGATCATAGTATACGCCCGAAGGAACAGCTCCGGTGATGAACATCGCGTTGCCGGCTTCATTAAAACCGTTCGCAAAAACCAACCCAACCCCTTTGCCCTCTTCTGATTTAAAAACATCCAGCTGCAAAGCTGTCTTTTGGGGAAACCATTCATCATCCGAATCAAGAAAGGTAATATAATCCCCGCGGGAATTCCTTAATCCGGTATTTCGCGATGCTGCCGGGCCTTTATTTACGTCGTGCCTTATGAACTTTAACCTCCCATCGCTGATCGAGTTCACCACCTCAGCCGTATTGTCCGAAGAGGCATTGTCAACAACTATGGCCTCAAGATTGGTATAGGTCTGCGCCAAGACACTTTTAATGGCCCTGCCTATAAGATGGGCCCTGTTGTAAGTCGGGATGATCACGCTGACCAAGGGATCGGTTTTCATATAGAATTCTCATACCAGTTTATAGCCAATCTCAATCCCTTTTCTAGGTCATATCGCGGCCGCCATCCCAATACCCGGCGGGCCTTCTTGATCGATAAATACTGCCTGCTTATTTCATTTTTCGGGCCGGCCTTGCCGAAGATCAGGGGCTTAAGGTTTTTTCTACCCGATATCTTTATGATCATTTTTACCAAATCCAGCATACTCACCGGCCGGCCTGAGCCAAAATTAAAAGACCCTCCCTTGACATTATCCTTATGCAGGGATTCCGCTAAAATCAGATAAGCATTAACAATATCGGCGATATAAATAAAATCCCTTAAAGATGAACCATCCCCTCTTATAACCGGGTCCTTATTATCCAATACCGATTTGATCGTGCCGGGGATGATCCGGCTGAAATTAAGGTCTCCGCCTCCATAGGCATTGGAGGAGCGCATTATTGCTACAGGCAAACCATAAGTATTCAGATAGGTTCGGCCCAGAAGTTCCGCGCATATCTTGGAAGCGCCGTAGGGATGCACTGCCGATAAAGGCATCTCTTCAGCGTAGGGAAGTTCCCCCTGCTCCCCGTAAACCTTATCAGCGGAAGCGATTATCAGTCTTTTGACCCCGGTTTGCCTGGCTGCCTCCAGTATATTCCATGTCCCCTTGATATTAGCGTCAAATGTAGGAAAAGGCGATTCATTGGCAATGCTTACGATAGACTGGCCGGCCAAATGAAAACAGGTATCCGGC
>SCRK01000230.1 GCA_004298075.1 bacterium
CCGGGCCTATGGATAATCTGGCGGGCCTCTTTTATCCGCATCAATAAATAGATTTCCTGGCGGGCCAGAAATTCCCTATAACCCTGCCTGCCGCTGTTAAAACTATAGGGCCGCTGTAAATTCCCGATGAGCGCCAGATTATCCCCATAATTTAATTCCTGTGGAAAATCCAGTTCAACCAATACCTTGCCGCAGCAACGCCATTTTAGTTTATCAGCCCGGGCTTCAAGCAGCCGGAAAATAAAAGAGGTGCGGTTATTCTTTATCTCCGGAGCATTATCAACAAACCCGCTTAAGCTGTAAATTGTATCATCCTTATAATGCACGAAATTGCTGATATGGCATTTAGGCCGCAGATAAGAGTTTTTCAGGTTAAGGCCGCCCAACAGCAGGGCTAAAAGGATTGTTAGAAACAGGAATATAGGGTTTTTTCTAAAACTTAGCCAAGCGGCAGCAAAAATAATTATCCCTAATCCAAAAATCAGCCAGAAATCAACCCGGATCAAACTGGCCAGAATAATTCCCAGGCAGTAAAATACGGTTAATACCGCAAGCAGCCTTTTCATTCTACAAAGAACAGTTCTTTTAGCTTCTCGTAACGCTTTTCGCTGATGCCCTTAACCTTTTTTAAGCCCTCTAAGCTGGTAAAATCCCCATGCTCCAGGCGGTATTCGATAATGTGACGGCTGGTTTTTTCCGGCAGGCACCTGGTTTTAAGCAGCTCCTCCAAAGATATTTTGTTCAGTTCAATTTTGGCTAAGCACACCTCCGGAGAAAAGAGCTTCTTAACGCGGCAATTCAGCTTAGCCAGATTGTTCAAAGCTATGCCGCAAAACGCGACAACCAGGAGGAAGAGGATAGCCTTCTTTTCTTCCGAGGTAAAATTAAGCATTACTTTGCCTTTCTACCCGCAATAGACGACAAAGGGCGCAAAATCTAACTAAAAAATAGGTGCTTGACGGGCGTTTTTGGTGTATACTTTGTTTATGGCCAGAAAGGTGCTGATAATTGACGATGATTTCAATATTGTCAAGAAAAGCAAGGAGGAGCTGCTTAAGGCCGGGTATATAGTAGCGACTGCCTACAGCGCCAAGGAAGGAATTGAGAAGTTAAAAGAGGAAAAACCCGACTGCGTGCTTTTGGACCTGGTCCTGCCTGATGAAAGCGGGTTCAGGGTCGCCCAACAGATCCGGGACTTGCCGGAATTCAAAGACACCCCGATCATCGCCACCTCACTCAAACACGAAGAGATCGACAAGCATATCGCCGCAAAGAGCGGGATCACCGTTTATATCGAAAAACCCATCGATTACCAGAGATTGCTTTTTGATATTAAGGATGTACTAGGCGGATAGGAAATAACGGTACCAGATTTATTTTCTACTGAAATAATTCTGACCCCATTTTTCTCTTGATCCGAACAACTGCGCCGCAGTTTTACCTAGGTAGGCAGACCATAACACGGGGTACCGTTGTCAAAGTAAAAACAGTGCCATGTTATCAGCCCTGTCCCTGGC
>SCRK01000231.1 GCA_004298075.1 bacterium
TTCATTTATCCGGCTCCTTATCAGAAAATACCTCAGCGCTAAATATATAAAGCTCAGTCTCTTTATCCTTCCAGGCTGAAGGGGCCAAGCCCGCCTTCTGAGCGCAAAGATTGCTCAAAAATTCCTCTTTGCTCCAGCCGGTCTCAGTGGCCACCTGGGGCAGAAAAACACCGCTGTGGTACCCTTTACGCACAACCACTCCATGTTTACCCAGCGTGATCTTATCCGCCGAATCCACTCTTTGTAAAGGGGAAAGCGCGGAGATCTCTATATCTATCCCCTTAAGCTCCTCCAGCTTGAGCGGAGAAAAACGCGGATCATCCACCGCTGCTTCAACCGCCATATCGCGCACGGTCAAATAAAGCGCTTGAGCCGCCGTAAGGCTGCCGATACATCCCCTTAACTGACCATCTTTATTAAGCGTGACGAAAGCCCCCATCTCCTGGCTCAACACAGGATCAGCCTCATTAACCTCCAGCTTCTTGCCTGTTTTTAGATAAGTTTCAATTGAATCCCGGGCGATCTTAAGCAGTCTTTTTCTTTGCTGGTCATTTAGCATGCCTTCCCCCTTTGGATTAAGAACAGCTACACTGGCATAACCCACAGTCCATTCCCCTTTGATGTTTTTTGCGGTTACGATGGCTGAATTTGTATGGTTTAAGACTTTTACTTCACTGCATCCCATTTCTTTTGATAAAATCAACGCGACAACCGCGGCAAACCCTCCACAGGCCTGAGCCTTTTCATCGCGCAAGGCGTAATGTAAACCCTCATAATCCATTTTCTGGATAAAATCCAGGGTGATCGCGTCGGTTTTAGCCGCCTCCTCAGGATCATAGCCGTGATACAGGTCGGTTGATGCCACCACCAGCACATCTTTACGCTTTCCGATAGCATTTTTAAGCAGCAAAGCGATCCTCTTACAGGTATCCAGCGTGCAATCCCCCACAATAACCGGGACAATTTTAAAATCGCTCAGCACCTTTTGTAAAAAAGGAAGCTGAACCTCTACCGAATGTTCCCCCGTGAAGGCAGATTCATCGGTAAAAATGTCGGGGTCTTTGCCTAGCATCTCTTTAGCAAATTCCTCGTCGACATTTAACTTGCCCAAACTGGTCAGGAAAGCCCCTTTGGCGTAAAGCGCGGCGCCGTTAAAAAGCTTATGATGGCCTGCCCCCAGGATAATCACTGTTTTATAAGGCTTGTTTTTAATAAGCTTGTAACCGAAGGCCGCAGTCTCTCCCGAATACCCGTATCCCGCGTGAGGGCTGATAAGCGCGAAGATCTCTCCAGGGACAGATTCAGGAGCGGCTTTTTGCAGTAGATCATCGATCATCCCCGACAGTTCTGCCTTTCCTGCGGGGTAAAACTCTCCGCCAAACTCCGGCTCCTTTATTGAGGAGGCAAAACAATCGCCGCAAAAGAAAAGTAAAAGAATTAAAAATAGGGGGAGGTTTATTTTAAGTTTCATTGTCGGAAATTTATGGTGGAGCTGGGGGGAGTCGAACCCCCGACCCCCTCGTTGCGAACGAGGTGCTCTCCCAACTGAGCTACAGCCCCAAATTATTGCTTGGCAAAAATTTGGTCCTGCGACCGCCATATCTTTTATCCCGGCCGAAGGACCTTATGTATTTCTCTATTAATCTAACACAACTTGGCTTGTTTGACAATGGCGATTTACGAGTGCGGTACGCTGGCGTTATTGCAGAGTATTTTTGCCTTCATCTCCACCTGTGGATTTAAAAGGCGCATTACTGCCGTGGTAGGTGATTGACTTGGATTGTAACGGCCGACTAAACCGACCTCTACCATGTTACCGGAAGGGTCTATAGAAACATAGAAACCGTTGGTAGGATTATTCGGCATAGTGCCGGATATAAAGCCGGAAACAATCCTATTACTAAGAGCCTCTCCTGTAAACGATCCGCAAGTTCCGCCGGATTCCGGTGTGCAAGCAGTAGAGAGCGTATTAGTAGCGGAAAAAGAATAGCTGACCCAGGCATCATCAGCGAAATTTGAGGGGGTCTGCGTAGAATTAAAATCAACCCGCACCTGAAAACCCAATTGCGGTCCCGAGGAGGGATATGCTTTTATCGGAGGATT
>SCRK01000232.1 GCA_004298075.1 bacterium
GCGTTGATAACCGGAGGCGCCAGGGGCATAGGCCAGGCAATCGCGATGGCTTTTGCTAAAGAGGGGGCGGATATCGCGGTAGCTGATGTTAACCTTGAAACAGCTCAGAAAACCGCTTCGGAGATCGAACTTTTGGGACGCAAGGCTCTGGCTTTGGAGATGGACGTAACCAGCTATGAAAAGGTTGAGGAAGGGATAAACAAAATTCTTGACAAAATGGGAAAGGTTGATATATTAGTTAACAACGCTGGGATTACCAAGGACAATCTTTTGCTTAGGATGTCCCAGTCAGAGTGGGATGCAGTGATCAATGTCAACCTGAAAGGCACATTTAACTGCATCAAGGCGGTATCCAGGCCGATGGTTAAACAGAGGAGCGGCAGGATCATCAGCATCGCTTCCATTATCGGCTTAATGGGTAATCCGGGCCAGGCGAACTACGCTGCTTCAAAAGCCGGGATCATCGCTCTTACAAAAACAGTAGCCAAGGAGTTGGCCAGCCGAAATATTAACGCCAACGCCATAGCTCCGGGATTTATTCAGACAGAGATGACTGCCAAGCTTCCCGAGGATATCAAGAAGAAGATGCTGGAGGCGATTCCCTTAGCTAAATTAGGCGAGCCTGGCGATGTGGCTAACCTTTGCGTGTTTTTGGCATCCGATGAATCAAGTTATATCACCGGCCAGACGATCACCATAGATGGCGGCATGGTGATGGCGTAAAGCATATAAACCCAAGGAGGAAAAAGAATGTCAGTGCAAGAGAAAGTCAAGTCAATCATAGCGGAACAGTTAGGCGTAAAGCCCGAAGAGGTCACTCCTGAAGCTTCATTTGTTGATGACCTGGGCGCGGATTCCCTTGATACCGTAGAGTTGGTTATGGCATTAGAGGAGGAATTCGGTGTTGAAATACCCGATGAGGATGCTGAAAAGATAGCTACTGTTGGCGATGCGATGAAGTATATTGAAGAAAAAAGCGCCAAATAGTAATTTAGATAGCAGTAAATAAATAATTTACCCCGCATTTAGCCTGGCGGGGTAAATTATAACTACAAGGATATAATGAAAAAAAGGGTAGTGATCACGGGTTTAGGGGTAATTTCGCCGGTCGGCAATGATGTCGCCGGCTTCTGGAAATCTTTAACCGATGGTAAAAGCGGGGTCGGGCCGATCACCAGCTTTGATGCCACGAATTTTGACTCCCGCATCGCGGCGGAAGTCAAGGATTTTGACCCTACCCATTACGGGATCTCCCTCAAGGATACTAAAAGGACGGCTAAATTCGTGCAGTTCGCGATAGCTGCCGCCAAGCAGGCTATCGACTCATCCGGTTTAGATCTGCATAAAGAGGATAGAACCCGGATGGGAGTAATGATCGGCTCAGGTATCGGTAGCCTGCGTACTATTGAAGAAGAGTATAAGGTTTTCCTTGCCAAGGGCCCCTCCAGGCTGTCCCCGTTTCTTATCCCTATGCTTATTGTAAATGAGGCCAGCGGTATGGTTGCTATTATCCACGGGTTAAAAGGCCCGAACTCCTGCGTGGCTACTGCCTGTGCATCGGGTTCGCACGCCATAGGCGAGGCATACCGGATGATCCTTTACGGTGATGCCGATGTCATGCTTACCGGAGGGACGGAAAGCTGTATCGTGGCTACCGCTGTCGGCGGTTTCTGCGCGTTAAAGGCGCTTTCTACCAGGAATGATGAACCGCAGAAGGCCAGCCGCCCCTTTGACCTCCACCGCGATGGTTTTGTGATGGCTGAAGGTTGCGGCCTGGCGGTCTTAGAGAGCCTGGAGCACGCGCAGAAAAGAAATGCCAATATTATCGCTGAGATCGTCGGTTTTGGGATGAGCTGCGACGCCTATCATATAACCGCCCCGGATCCCGAGGGAGAGGGAGCGGCGCAGGCAATGACTTGCGCCATGAAGGACGCGCGGATGAGCCCCGAGGATATAAAATATATCAACGCGCATGGCACATCTACCAAGCTTAATGATAAGATCGAGACTTTATCTATGAAAAAGGCATTCGGCCGGCACGCTAAAAAGGTTATGGTATCTTCCACCAAATCCATGACCGGCCATCTTTTGGGAGCGGCTGGAGGAGTTGAGTTTCTGGTTTGCTGCCTGGCGAGCAAAGAGGGTGTAGTTCCTCCCACTATCAATTACGAATATCCCGATCCGGAGTGCGATCTGGATTATGTACCCAATACAGCGCGTAAAGCGGATATAACAGCCTGCATGTCCAACTCCTTAGGTTTCGGCGGACATAATGCCTCCCTTATCGTAAAGAAGTTTAAGTTAAGCACCTGATAGATTTAATCCAGCGCAATCCTGCCGAGCTTGGCGAGGCAGGAAAATACTAAATATAATTATGAGTTATACGATCGCGGAAAAAATATTGCTGGCGCATTGCGGCCGCAAAGCCATCAAGCCGGGTGAATTTATCGAGGCAGATGTTGATGTCGCCCTGGCCAACGATATTACTGCGCCTCTGGCCATTTCGGAGTTCAAGAAATCCGGTTTTAAGCGGGTATTCAATAAAAACAAGGTTGTCCTGGTGCCGGACCATTTTGCTCCGGCCAAGGATCTAAAAAGCGCCAACCAGTGCCGGGTCCTTTCGGATTTTGCCAGGGAGCAGGGGATCAAGAATTATTTTGAGGTCGGCCGAATGGGTATAGAGCATGCCCTCCTGCCGGAGCAGGGGATCGTCCTGCCGGGTGACCTGATCATCGGCGCTGATTCGCATACCTGCACTTACGGCGCGCTGGGCGCTTATGCGACTGGAGTCGGCTCAACGGACATGGCCCGCGCTTACATTGACGGTAAATGCTGGCTCAAGGTGCCGGCAAGCATTAAATTCATATATAAAGGTAAGCTGGGGAAATGGGTGGGAGGCAAGGACCTGATCCTTTACACCATAGGCAAGATCGGGGTTGACGGCGCCTCATATAAGGTAATGGAGTTTTGCGGCCCGGTGATCAGCTCTCTGGGAATGGATGACCGGTTCACTATGTCTAATATGGCCATTGAAGCCGGGGCAAGGGCGGGGTTGATCGAGCCGGACGCGATTACCAGGAAGTTTGTCGCCGGTTTTAAGCGTAAGCCTAAATTCTATCATTCGGACCCTGATGCCGTATATGAAAAAACATATGAGTGGGATGTGACAAAATTAGAGCCGCTTGTGGCCTGCCCGCATTTGCCCAGCAATGTCAAGCCGGCAAGTTCCTTAAAGAATATAAAAGTCGATCAGGTGGTCATCGGCTCTTGCACCAACGGCCGGATCTCGGACTTACGCATTGCCGCTAAAATACTTAAAGGGAAGAAGGCGGCACCTGGGGTAAAATTAATAGTTTTTCCGGCGACCCAAAAGATTTATCTAGAGGCGGTAAAAGAGGGTTTGGCGGAAATATTCGTTAAGGCCGGAGGGGTATTTTCTACGCCTACCTGCGGCCCATGTTTGGGCGGGCATATGGGGATTTTGACTGAAGGAGAGGTAGCTGTTGCCACGACCAACAGGAATTTCCTGGGCAGGATGGGAAGCCCCAAGTCATTTGTTTATCTTTCCGGGCCGGCGGTGGCCGCCTCAAGCGCTATAACCGGGAAAATTACGCATCCTGATAAAATATAATGATCATTAAAGGTAAAGTACATAAGTTTGGTGATGATATAAACACAGACGATATCATCGCGGCTAAATACCTGGTTTCTACCGACGCTAAAGAGCTGGGCAAGCATTGCATGGAGACCATTGACCCTAAATTCTCCCAGGCAGTCGGTTCCGGGGACATAATCGTGGCCGGAAATAATTTCGGCTGCGGCTCAAGCAGAGAGCATGCGCCTTTAGCGATCAAGGGATGCGGGGTTTCGGCGGTAGTCGCCAAAAGTTTTGCCGCCATATTTTTCAGGAA
>SCRK01000233.1 GCA_004298075.1 bacterium
TTGACTCTAAGCAGCATCTCAAAATTCGAGCGGGCACGGTTGCCCCGCTAATAAAGTCAGGCAGAGCGAGAATTTTGCCGAAGCGCAGCTCGCCACGCTGGGGCGAGCAAGCGGTGCTGCGTGAGGCAAGCCTCGGCAGCCGCTGATATTTAGGATTGCATAATCGTTTTCTTGTGGTAACATAGTTAAATGGCAATATAGTTAAAAGGAGAGAAAGATGGGTTATGGATTAAGTTTTATCGGCGGGTTGATCTCATTAGCCTTGACTGTATGGTTTGTGGTTTTCAGCGTTCTGGTGCTCCGCAAGCTGGATAAGATAACCGAGCTGCTGAGCAGGAAGTAAAAAAGATAATTGACTTGCAGGGTTAATTATCGTATAATCTTACAAACACGAAAAGGAGGTAGAAATTGGTTTTGGTAAAAGAAAAGAAGGCAAAATTAATTGACGACTTCAAGGTGCATTCCCGGGACACCGGATCCGCCGAGGTCCAGATAGCGATCCTGACCGAGAGGATCAATGGCCTGGGGGAGCACTTCAAATCACACAAAAAGGATTTGCATTCCCGCCGCGGGCTGCTTTTGATGGTAGGAAGGCGCCGCAGACTCCTCAAATATCTCAAGGATAAAGATATGAAGAAGTATGAAGAGATCCTGGGAAAACTCAGTTTGAGAAAGTAAATCCCTTTTAAAGGTTTCATCCATAAAGAAAAGAGAGAGAGTTATATAATGCAAAATAAAAGCTTGAAGATCAAATTCGGCAAGAATGACCTTATCCTGGAAACCGGCAGAATAGCCAAACAGGCCAATGGTTCGGTCACGGTTACTTACGGCGGGACAGTAGTCCTGGTTACCGCCTGCATGTCCCGCGAGATAAGGGAGGGCCAGGACTTTTTCCCTCTGACCGTGGAATACCAGGAGAAAACATACGCCGCGGGCAGGATCCCCGGAGGCTTCTTTAAGCGGGAGGGCAGGCCCTCGGAAAGCGAGATCTTAACATCACGTCTTATCGACCGTCCTATCCGTCCTTTATTCCCCGAAGGCCTGTTTAATGAGGTCCAGGTAATGGCGATCGTGCTCTCAAGCGACGGGGAGAACGACCCGGATATCCTGGCGCTCTTTGGGGCGAGTGCCGCCTTGTCTATTTCAAATATTCCTTTTAACGGTCCGCTGGCTGCCTGCCGGGTAGCCAGGATCAATGATGAATTTGTTTTGAATCCTACTTACGCGGAGATGGAGAGCTCAGGCCTGGAAGTAGTGATAACCGGGAACGCTAACGGCGTACTAATGCTTGAGTCAAGGGCCAATGAGGTCTCCGAAGAGATATACTTTGAGGCGGTAAAGTTCGGCATGGATAGTTTAAAACCCATTCTCAGCATGCAGGAGGAATTCTGCCGTCTTTACGGCCAGCCCAAAGCGCAGGTTGAACTTAAGCTGGTTGATCCGGGTTTAATGCAAAAGGTAGAATCACTCTCCCGCGAGAAATTGATAAAGGTATATAAGTTGAGCAAGAAAGAGGAGCGTGAAGAGGAGATAGATCTATTGATTAAAGAGCTGGAGGCGCAGTTGACCGGAGAAGGATTCCTGGCGGCTGATATCCAGACGGGCTTGCATGAGGTGGAGAAGAAACAGGTGCGCAGAATGGT